>NZ_JBMFIW010000022.1:0-26437 GCF_049974385.1 Caldisphaera sp.
CATCGTTCAGCACCATAATTAAATGTGTATACAAGTATTATAAACTTCACGGTTTATCGGAAACTGTTGACGACGGCGCATTAAATATAATACGCTTTATACCATCAACAATAATAGTTGCTATAGTTTCAGTTTTTATATTCTTGCCATGGGGAGTATTAAGCTCATAATTTTTTATTTTTTAAATTATACGGGATAAACATTTAATGCTACTTAAATTTATAGTATATTTTTCACTAGCGAAGATTTTCATTTTAAGCCTAAAGGGCTTTATTATTAATCTATTTTCTTTATAAGGATAAAAATACCAAACGTTATCGTACTCTTCTCCCAAAGGAATACTATAATAGTCTTTTATATTACCGTTCATTAGGTAAAGAGTTGTTATATTATTATTGATTCTTCTAATCATTGTATCTAATTCAAGTCTAGGATATATCTCGTTATCGGCTAATAATTGAATTAAAGCATCTAGACCGATATTTAAGACAAATGCTGGTTTTTCCATTTCTTCAATTTCCTTAACATGATCAAAATACTCTGTCAATGAATATTTATTAACATCTATGCCATCTATTATATAACTTTTTAATAATTCATCAACTTTATTTTTATCTATACCAGCATTTAGTAAGCAATTCTTTATCTGACTTGAAAATTCTTCAGCAGTATAACTCATCATTCTTATAATAGTTTTTCGTCTTATATTTTCTAATAAATTTGGTGTCCCAGCAACCGCACCAACAATTATCAATGAAGCCAGAGCTTGAATATCAATTTTTGGATTTGCAATTATTAAATTTTGACTACCTAATAAAACTGTAAAACTATTATTACCTACAACTACATTAATTAGTTTATTACTTCTTTTTTCTTTAACATTTTTAGGGTACAATACGGAAATTCCTTTATCTTTTCTAATAATAAAAGGTATTGATACTAAGGAAACATCTGAACCCCTAGCTTTCTTTATTTCCATAATTCTAATGCTTCTTCCTTTGATTTGAACAGTTTTCAAAAAGATTACTGCATCAACCAAGAATTCTTCTACTCCAAAACCAATATTTTCATTCCCATAAGGAACTTCCTGGATTAAAATTGTAGTAATTCCTTTTATTTTTGATAATCTGTAAAAGAAATTATGTAATATTTCCCTTAAACTTATTATATTTTCAGTAACTTGCAATAAGGGTGAAATACTATCTATAACTATTATTTTCGCACCTGTTTGTTCAACTGTGTTGAGAATTTGATTTAGAATATCTGGTATTAAATCCTTGTTAAGAAAAGTTATTTCTTCTAAATAAGTGAAAAGGCCTTTTTTCTCTAATTCTTCCATATCTAAACCCAATCTCTTTAAATTTTTGTAATATTCACTTTTTGTTTCGACAAAGCTTACATAAATTGTTTTAATACCGAGCTTTGTCATATTTTCATACAATATTTTAGAAGCTCCAATAGTTTTTCCTGTTCCCGGATTACCTGCAATTAATATTACATAACCAAGATCTATCTTATCTGCAATTTCGTTTAATTCTTCAACTCCCAAAATAAACTTGTTATTTTGTTCCATTTTAACCCTAATAAATTACAAAAAATCTTGTTTAAATATTTTTCCTTATATCATCTTCATCGACCATCTTTAATATAAGTTATCTACATTGCCACCATGTTATAAGTGAACTATTAATTAATAAAATGCTCGGAAATTATTTTAACTTTATATTATCAAACTTAACAAAAATTAACATTATGTATTTAATATCTAGTTTTTAGAATAAAAAACATAAAATATATCATATGTATTTACTTTATTTGGGAATTAAGCTTGATTTCAAAAGAAGTCTATAAATTAGCTTTCTCCGCATTCTTTGCGGATCTTGGATATCAAACAGCTGTGGTCATGTTTCCCTTAATTTTCGTTATTATTCTAAAAACTCCTATATGGTTATATGGAGTTGCTGAAGCACTTAACTATGGACTTGGAAGTTTCATGGGTTTAATTGGAGGCATAATGGGAGATAGATTTGGAAGAAAAAAGATGGCTGTTTTAGGTAATTCAATAATAGTATTTATTTCTTTATTAGGATTTTCAAAAAATTGGTGGGAAGCATTACTAATATTTATGATACCATGGTGGTTTAGGAATTTTAGGTCTCCTATAAGAAGATCTATGATAACAGAAGTAACAAGCGAAAAGGAAAGAGTTAAAGCCTTTGGAATACTTCATAGCCTTGATATAGGTGGAGCTATTTTAGCAATAACATATACTAGCATTTTGCTATACTTTAAGTTCCCAATAGAATATTTATTATTAATAACTTCAATACCTATTATTATCTCAACAGCTTTATTATCGGTATCAAATGCAGGAAAAATAACTTATAAAAGGAAAACAATTTTTAAAGGAAATGATAAAATAATTATCTTATTGATAATATCGACAACACTTTTTGGCTTGTCTCAATATAGCTTTGGCTTTCCTATAATTACAACAGCTCTTTTTACTCATGAAAATTATTTAGCAGTTATAAGTTATGGTATCTTTTTAACAGCCTCATCCTTTTTTGGCCTCATATATAGTAGAACTAGAATTAATGAGTTTATGGGATTAGGATTTCTTGGATATCTAATTGCATCTATTTCATCTTTGGGGTTTGCTTTTCTATCTCCTTTGGGTATAAAAGGGATATATCCAATGGCATTCCTATTAGGTGCTTCCGTTGCATCTGCTGAAACATTTGAACCATCAATAATATCAATATTTTCAAAAAAAGAATCCATAGGAGAAAATATGGGTTTGCTAACTTTTGGTAGGAGTATAGGTATTTTTACTAGTAACTTTATAATGGGATTTCTTTATCAAATTAAATATTACTATGCATATTATTTTTCTTCTATAGCATCTATAGTGGCCTTTTTTATAGTAGTCTACATAATCATATCTCAAGGTCGTAATAATGATTAATTACTTAGTCTTATAGAGTTAGATATATATTTAATCTTTATAAATAAAAACTAGGGGTTAAAATGATCCAAGATATTAAGTTTGAAAAAGTTATATATTCCGATAAAAAATTAGTTGAGGAACTAACGAAAAACACATTTGAATGGGGAGATTATATAAAAGAAGTTTTTGATGAATGGATTAATGATGGACTTTTTATTAAAGCTGTTGATAGCAACGGAAATATTTTGGGCATAATACACGCCAAAATATGTGATGATTTTGCTTGGCTTGAGGGTATAAGAGTTAATAAAAACTTTAGAAAGAAAGGTATTGGTAAAAAGCTAACAGAAAAAGCTATAGAATTAAGTAATAAAAGAGTCTTCAGATTAACAGTAAATGAAAATAATGAACCATCTCTAGCCTTAGTAAAATCAATGGGTTTTAAAGAAATAGATCGATTTTATTTTAATAGCGGAAATAGACTTGATTTTAAAAACATAATTGAAATGTATAAATTAGAGCAGAAGAAAAATATAGATTTTATTTTTAATGGATACGTTGATAATTGGGTATGGTATCCATTTAACAAATACAAGAAATTATTTTACAAAAATGATCAAATAATATTATTACAAACTAATCCTCCATTTGCTTTAAAAGGAGACAACCTGGAATTTGAACATATATCAATAAATAAAAAAGAGAATTCAGAGGGATTTATAGTATTTGAGTTAAAAATCTGATATTAAATATATAATAAAATAATAAATAGTGTAGCAAGATCAATTTTATTTACTTTATATAATTTTTTAATTAAAAATAAATTTCAGTTTATAAAAAGCTATTTAAAGATAAAATTATTAAAAAATAAATTTTTTTATAGTTTAAACTTTTAAATTTATATTTTACTAATTAAAGAGGTGAAATGAATAAATTGAGTAATAGCGAAAACGATAAAAAAGCTATTTCGAAACTTTCAATATATAACTTAATAAATAGTATGATATCTAGTTCATATTCTCCATTTTTATCCTTTATTGGTGCAACGATAGGATTACCCGGTTATCTATTAGGTATAGTATCAACTTCAGGAACATTTTTTACCAATATTTCTCAATACCTTTCATCTCTCACAAAGAAAAATCCCAAATCATTAATTTTGTATGGTAATATATTGAAAAGTATCTCATTAGCAGCTTTATTTTTTGTTACTACGCAAGGTCCTCTGTATACAATTTTTGTCTCCTTAATTATGATAAGCTCTGGAATAACAGGATTTGGTCTTTCTCTTTATTTAGAACTTTATAGCAGAGTTAGCAGGAGCGTGACATTATCAAGGATATATTTTTATTCATCTCTAGGATCTTTACCAGTTATTGCCTTAGGAGGCCTATATTTGGAATATAACACCCTATTAGTTAAATATTTATTTATATTATCAGCTTTTGTTACATTAATTTCAACATTAATAGTAACTGGAATAGATTACAAAGAAGATTATACTTCAAAAAACAGTGTATGGATAAATAAAGAAGACTTTAATAAACTAAAAAAATTTTTCTTATTTAATTTTTTGTACATGATTACTTGGTCTTTTGCATGGCCTTTATTTCCTTTAGCCCAAATATTTGTATTCCATATGAATACTTTCCAAGTTGCTATAATAAATATAATATCAACTTCTTCCACAATTCTATTACAAAGATTTTTTGGATATTTTATATCTAGGCACATTAAACTCTCCCTATACATAGGTAGGCTAACAAACACTTTTTTTGCATTAGCCTACGCAATATCTCCTAACATTAACGGAATTTATCTAGCCAATATATTGGGAGGCGTTTCAAATTCTATAAATAATGTTGGATACTTTTCATATTTAGTTGATAACTCCAAAGACAAAAGATCTGCTATAGGAACTTATAGCGTTATAATGGGTTTGTCCGCATTATTTGGAGGAGAAATTGGCGGGATAACTTATGACATTTTACAGCAAAAATATGGATACCATATATTAAGAGATATGTTTCTGTATACTGCAATAGCTAGAGGCACGGTGGCATCTTTATTTTTATTACTGTAACTATTAAATTTCAAACTATACACTCAAACTTTGGTGATATATTTGAAAAATGAAATCAGCATACCATATAACGAAAGAGAACTAGCAGAAAGAATTGACCATACTGTTCTTAAGCCTGAAGAAGGATATGATGGAATCATTAGAGGAATTGAAGAAACAAAAAAATATGGATTCAGATCATTAGTATTACCTTTATCCGCTGTTAAATATGCATCCGAAATTTCAAACATTAGAATATCATCTGTAATAAGTTTTCCTATGGGTAATGATCCATTAGAAATTAAGAAAATTCAAATTGAAAAAGCAATTAATGATGGAGCAAAGGAGATCGATATTGTATTGGATCTAATGGCTATGATGTCGAACAAGTTTGATATTATAAACAAAGAAGTCGGAGAACTCACTGAACTTGGACACCAACTTGGAGCAAAATTAAAATTTATAATAGAGACAGGATATTTAAATAAAAATAACATTATACAAGTCTCTAAAATAATCGAAAACCATGGTGGGGATTTCATTAAAACATGTACTGGATTTGGCCCTAGAGGTGTGACAATTGATGATATATTGATCATTAGACAAAATGTAAGCAAAAATCAAAAAATTAAGGCATCTGGAGGAATTAAAACTGCAATACAAGCGCTTCTTTATTTATATGCAGGCGCTGATATTTTAGGAACAAGTAGCAGCATAAAAATAATAAATGAATTTAATGAAGCAAGAAATTATTTTAAGAATTTTGATAAACAATAATTAGTTAAATTTCTTTTTATCAAAGCTTTCTATTAATTTTCGCTCTTGCTAATTCAATTACCAAATTATAAATAATAACCAAGATTGTTACAAAGAATATTATATGAGCGATAGCTATAGAAACAAAGCCAATTATAAAACTTATTAAAAATATTAATCCTAAAAATATCCTTAAAATAATTCGCTCCTTAATACTTTTCGTTGATTTCTCGTCAAAGATACTTCTGTAGTCATTTAAGATACTTCTTAGCATAAGAGACCATATAAAAGATAACGCAGCTAAAGTCCCTGATAAATAAAAGATTTCTCCTACTTTCAAAACCTCAGGTAAAAGTGAAATTATAATTAATAACAATACATCATAAAATGGAAAAGTATTTCTTTTTACTGGATATTTAAACCTGTCCATTATATACCTCCACCAAAACCATACAACAATTATGTTAACAAAGATATATTCTATAATATTAAACAATGTTAAACTATTCGATAAAGATTGAGCGCTAAATGCTAATGCTATAGCTACTATCATTGTAGATAGCTCTAGTATCAAAACATTAGTTGTTAGTTTTTCTTCACTCAAATCTTATTCACAATACATAAATGACTTGCTTCTAATATAAAAATCTTTAAAAATTGACCCAAAGTGATTGATGAACATCATAAACTACATTATTATGATATTATTCTAAAGAGTTAATATTTTTAAACTAAAATAAAATATGTAAGAAATGGATTTTGGTGAAATTTTATGGGATCTATAGCATTAGTTAATGGAACTATATACACATCGTTTTCACCTTTTAGAAAAAGCGGGGGTGTTTTAATCTATAATGGCCTTTATAAAATTATTGGCAACAATGATAAAATTATTAACTTTGCTAAGAAAGAAAAGATTGAAATAGTAGATCTAAAAAATAAATTCGTAATTCCTGGATTTATAGATGCCCACATGCATTTAGATGAACTTGGAGAATTCATAAAAGGGATAAATTTAAAAGAAATAAATTCAATTAATCAGTTATGTAATTATATTTCTAGAGAAAAAGACAAATTTAAAACGTGGATATTTGGCCATGGGTGGGATCAAGAAAAATTTATAGAAAAAAGATGGCCTAATCATCACGATATTGATAATTGTTCTAGTGATAAACCCTTGTTTTTTTCAAGAATTGATCTACATTCTGCTCTAATAAATCAAAATGCCATAAACATACTTAAAAACATAAATCAAAAACTATACGGTATAGAAAAATTTCCAGATGGATCTCCTACAGGTATTATTAAAGAAGAGGCATTTGAAGAACTAAGAAAAGTATTAAGAGAAAGCAGAAATATTGATGAACAAAAAGAAATATTAGAATTAGCACAAAACGAGTTGTTTGCAAATGGCGTTACATCTATAGGATTTATGAGCGTCGATGAAAAGACATTAACGTCTCTAATGGAGTTAATGTCAGAAAATAAGCTTAAGATTAGAATCTCAGCATATTTAAAACCTGAAATAATGAAGAAATCAAGAGAAATTAAGAACAATGATATTCTTGCAATAAAAGGAATAAAATTATTTGCTGATGGATCATTTGGATCTAGAACAGCTTTATTGTCATATCCTTATGATGATGACCCTACAAACCATGGCTATGAAGCTATGAGTAAAGAAGATCTACTAGAAAATTGTATGAGAGCAAAGGAACTAAACCTAAAAACTGCAATACACGCAATAGGAGATAAAGGAATAGATAATGTAATTTGGGTCTATGAAAGGTGTGGAAAAAGGAATAGGATTGAACATGCTTCGCTTATTAGAGATGATCAATTTCCTAAAATTGCAAAAATTGAACCTTTTGTTGTTGTTCAACCTCATTTTATAATATCAGATTATTGGATAATAAATAGAGTAGGAAAGGAAAGATCTACTTGGGTATATCCTTTTAAAACATTGATAAACTACGGAATAAATGTTGCGTTTTCAACAGATTCTCCTGTTGAACCTATAAATCCATTTTTTACCATTGATTCAGCGGTAAATAGAGGGAAAAATCAAAACATTGAATTATTTAAATATACACAACATGAAACCTTTAGTATTTTAGAAGCATATAATGCTTATACAAATAACTCTTCGTTAGCTATAGATAGGAATGATATAGGTAAAATAGAGATAGGTAAAAAAGGAGATCTTATAATTTTAGACAAAGATCCCATGGAAGATTATTTTTATAACAAAGTATTAATAACTATTATTAATGGAGATATAGTTTATAAGAGCCCAGATCAAGATCTAATACATTGATTTTCATAATAAATCGATTTGTTGCAATTCATTTAATTAAAACGTTTTAACTAAAAATAAAACATTATTAAAGCGGAGATGAAATAGATTTGAAAGTAGGTTTAATCGGATTAGGAGTTATGGGTTACAGGATTGCAGCAAATTTAAGAAAGGTAAACTTGCTTAATTTTGTTTACAACAGAACTTATTCAAAAGCTGAAGAATTTTCCAAGATCTATGATGTTAATATATCAAAATCTGTTGAAGAATTAGCAAAGAATTCCGAATATAATATTAACGGTTTTATCAGATGATGATGCAGTTTCTGATACAATCTACAAAATCTTACCCTATGCGAAAGGGAAGACTATTATAGATCTGTCAACCATATCTCCTACCACGAGTATAAACTTAGCGAATAATGTATTCTTAAATGGAGGATTAATGTTTGATGCGCCCATGATGGGCACGTCAGTCGATGTAGAACAGAAAAAAGTTTCAATAATAGTTGGCGGTCCTAAGGATCATTTTGAAGAAGTAAGAAATTTATTAAGTAACACCGCAGGAAAAATAATTTATGCTGGTAATAATGGTATGGGACTTTACATGAAATTAGCAGGAAACATGATTTTCGCATCATTTATTAATGGATTAGCTGAAGCAATTCATTTTGCTGAACGTGCTGGAATCTCCAAAGATGCTATAACTGATTTATTCCTAAATATTAGCAGTACCAGATCTCCAGCAAGCATTTTAAAATTATCAAAAATGGTAAATTCAAATTTTGATGTACAGTTTGCATTAAAACACATGAGAAAAGATACGGAGATAATGATAAGAGAAGGACAAAAACTTAAAGTTCCATTACCAACTACTTCTTTGATCTCTAATTTATTAAAAATTGCTGAAGGTTTGGGATTTGGGGAACTTGATGTGTCCTCAATAATAGAACTATACAGAAAAGGTACTCCCTAATTATTTAAGGTAATATTTCTGTGACAAAAATAATTAGCTTATGGGGGAAAAGTAGTGTTGGAAAATCAACAATTACTGCATCAAAATGTTATGTTGGCAAAACACAGTTTCTTTTCTTCTAAAAATAAAAATTAATGTTTAAATAAATAATGTTTAAATCTATGAAATTCTACTATCTAGTACTTTATATCCATAAGCATATGTATATTCACTTATATTAGGAGATATTATTGTAATTATAGTTCCATTGTTTGCTAAATATTTTATCATAGTTACGTTTCCAACACTATAATATGCTCTTAAAGCTATAAGATAATGATTCAGCTTAGCATTTGACACGTTCGATAATATGCTTTCGTTTACGGTTTGATATAGATTTGAGTATGAGAAATGTTCTATTATGTAAATCGTTACATTCGCTGCTTCTTGAGCTGCATAAACTCCTATATACGTGTTTGGAAACCATGGAGAATCGGATATCCCTCTAACTATAATCCATGGAATTCCAAGTTCTGCATTTACATAAGCAAAACCCATGCCTTCGTTCTCTCCTGCATCAGTTTGATACAAAGCATTTTGATCCAATTGCCAAACTAATGGTTCAGTCCATTGATTAGCGGATCCTATTACTCCAACAATAATTTGAGATTTAACTAGCCCATTTATAGTACTATTGCTAGATATATTAGATGCAGGTAAATAACCTAGTTGAGCTTGTTGTGCAATTTGTACTAAACCAAGAGAAGCAGGAAATGCAGCAATATAAACATAATTTTTATCGGTTGTACCTGGGCCATAACCATAGTATGAGGCATTTTGCAAAGTTGGACCTACTTCTCCATAACCGCCTATTATAGAGTTATTAATTAGGCTTTTGTTGCTTATAACCATTTCTACACCTGTATAATCGCTTTGAAATCCTCTATTATGATAATGAATTGATGACTTATCAACAACATACGCTCCAATAACGACATCACCAGGTAACACATAAGGATTCCTAGAACCAGCTGTTCCACTTAATATGTTAGCTATTATATGGAAATGAGTATCCATAATATAAGTAGCTAGTTCAGCTGCATATTCTTTTTCTCCACTTCTTACATTAACTACCCATTGATTTCCTATTTTACCAACGTAGAAAGTATAACCACTTATATTAATTTCTGTCACATTTTTCATCACAGCCAATATTGGTGCTTGCTCCATAGCCATAGGTGTAACTATACCTATCATTGGAATAGAAAATAAATAAGAATTGCTTGCAGTGTTATTAATTGATGAATTGGTCTGCTGATAAATTTTGGTCTTAATACTGTATTCATAAGCAAAAAGGCCAAACCCAATTATAGCTAAAGCCAAAAAAAATTACAGCTGCTATCTTAATTGTGTTAACCATTTGTGATCACAAATACAAAAAATTGGTATACATTTTATAAATGTTTCGAGTTTTTCATTAGATATTTTATTTTATTACGTAAAAACTGTTTGACTCTACGTATAAGAATATAATTTACTTTGATAAATAAACTTAATCTAAAATTTAAATATCTTAGATTATCATAATAACACTGGTGAAACCTTGTTTGATAACTATAAAGATGGGTTTATCAACGTCTTTGGTGTAAACCTTTATTATAAAATTTATGGACATGGTAAAAACAAAATGTTAATACTTCATGGTGGACCAGGCGGTTCTCATGATTATCTATTACCATTATCATCATTTGCAAGAGAAAATAATACAGTAATTTTTTATGATCAATGCGGTTGCGGAAAATCAGAAGAGGCAAAGGACCTTCAAAATTGTGCCAGATTGGAATATTATGTTGAAGAGGTAGAAGAAGTAAGAAAGAAACTAGCCAAAGATAAAATTATATTACTAGGTCATTCTTGGGGTGGTCTTTTAGCATTAGCTTATGCTATAAAGTATCAAAATAATTTAAAAGGGCTTATAGTTTCAAGCGGACTATCAAGTGTCCCTTTAACAGTTAAAGAAATGAGGAGATTAATAGAAAAATTACCGGAACAAACTAAAAATACTATATATGAATGTGAAAGGAATAATGATTTCTCAAGCGAAAAGTGCACAAAAGCTGTCAATGAATTCTATATAAGGCATCTTTTTATGTTCCACAGATTTCCAGATTTTGTTCAAAATACCTTTAATTCTATTTCTAATAGGAAAATATACAAAATAATGAATGGACCCACTGAATTTGAAATAACAGGATCTATAAAAGATATAGATATAACTAATGATATAAAGAATATAAATATACCCACATTGATTTTAGTGGGTGAACATGATGAAGTCACACCTAGAGTTGCGCAAGTTATACATGATAATATAAAGAATTCTTTACTATATGTTATTCCAAATTCGTCACACCTTAATTTCTTAGAAAATCCAAGGTATTATTACAATGCGGTTAGCAACTTCTTGAAATCAATAACTTCCCCATAATGGATTTTAGTTAGTTGATATATTAATAGGAATCGATGAAAAGTACCCATTAAGTATATAAATTAACTAAAACTTTGTTATAAAATCTTTTTAAATTATTCTAGAAGTATTTATTTTAACATTATTCTGAAAATAGAAAATCTTTAAAAATTGTTTAAAAATAAAAATTTTTAATGGCCTATAATCATTAATAGTTAGGGTTAGCAAAAGATGCAAAAAAGGGTGCTCTTAACAGGGTTTGAACCGTTTCTAGAATTTAATTATAACCCAAGTGGAGATATAGCAAAAAAGTTAAATAACTTTGAAACAGATAAGTACAAAATTTATGGAATCGAATTACCTGTTATTCACAAAGAAGCAATAAAGATTCTTGACAAAAAATTTTATGAAATAAAACCTGATCTAGTTATTGGCTTAGGATTGGCTCCTGGGGCCACTGGAATAAGAATAGAAAGGGTAGCTATAAATTCCTATTACTTTAATGATGAGAAAGAAATCGATGATTCGGTAGAAGATGGACCCGCTGCTTTATATACAGGCCTGCCCTATGAAGAAATCAGAAAAACTTTATGGTCAAAAGGAATTCCAGCTTATTACTCATTCCATGCCGGTACATATCTTTGCAACGAGGTATTTTACAAGATTATGAAATTAGCAAATGAAAAAGGTATTAAAGGGGGATTTATTCACATACCTTTAACGCACAAACAAGTAATCGAGATGAAAAAATTTAATTATCCATCATTAGATGAAAATTTAATTATCGACGCAATAAAGCTAATAATAGATGTTAGCATATAGTTTTAATTTTTCAAAATTAAAATTTTATTAAATATATATATGGTAATACGCATATTATTATAAGATGATAGGCGATTGAGTTGAGCTTTGATCTTCCAACAAAAATAATAAATAATCTAGGAAATGATATAGTAAAATCATATAAAACTGCTTCAACTCAGAAAAAATTTTCTCTAACTTTAAAAGATATAATTGGTAACGATGATTTGAACGAAATGGAAACCAATGTAGAACTCTACGAGTATTCATCAAGATTTTTTAATAACAAAAAAATCATGCAAGATAAAAACTTATTCATGATAGGAATTGATTCAAGTAGCAGAGCAATAATGACTCCTGAGGCAGACATAATGATTTCTGCCGTTTCAATATCTGGTCAAGGCCCTGTAGAGTTAAGTGATTGGCCATACCTATACCCGGATTTAGCATACATACCAGTGAAGCCAGAACCATTCATATATGTAGCATCGGATGACTTAGATTTATCTGATAATTTGAATGGAGCAATCAGTCAGATAGGCTTCTTAAATAGTGAGGATGATATATCTAAATTTATGGATTATTCAAGGCTCAAATTGGAGTCTTGGGCGCTTATTGAACCATCATATGCCTTAGGAAAATATTTTAAAGGTAAAAATAAAAAATTTGTTGTATTGCTTGATGGCCCAATATTTTTATTAGACAACAAAAATGATAATTTAAAGTTCGAACTAATGATAAATAGAGCTAAAAGTGTAGAATTGCTGGAAGCACAAAATATACCTGTTATTGGAATAGTAAAAAGGCTAGAGAGAGGGAAAATATTAGGAAAATTACAAGAGTTTTCGGCTATTTTTGATCAATGCATAGGCCATTATTCGAATTTTAATGATTTATTAATAATACAAAAAATGTTGTATTCCAGCTGCTATAATAGTTATTATGGAAAAATACTAACGACCCCTAAAATTAAGATTAAATCCGATGGATTAGAAAAAATCGTAGAATATGTATTAATACCTCCAAGCAGATATCAAAGTATTAGTAAAGGAAGAATATTTAGATTGGAGTATACAGAAAAAACCTTAGAGATATTAACTAACATATACAATACAGAACCTGTTCAAATGCTAATTAATGACTCCATAACAAAACAAAGTTCTGAATCTATAACAATTGCTTACAGCGATAAGAGAGGTAAAATGATAACTCAAGTTTTAAAAGATTTACTTATCAATACAATAGTAGGTAGAGGCGCCCCAATATCTTACGATACGCTGAGAGAGGCTGAAGCTGAATGGATAAAAAGGAAACAATAGGTTTAAATGAGGAATTCTTAAATAGTGCTGAAGACCAAGCAAATAAACTTGAAAAACTATTATTGATGTCATATGAAGAAGCTAAAAAAGATGGAAAAATAATTGGGAAGATTTCTAGATATGGAGAAGTTAAAGTTGAAGAAAATTCTGAGATAGAATTCATAATTGACCCTGCTACATATTACTCAGAATCTGACGCACCTTTTCATAAAGTTGGGGATTATTTAGTAGTAATAGATCCAAAGGATTTGAGAAAAGTTTTGATAAGAATAAAAAGTATAATAAGAAAAGATGAATTAGCAGCTATAGGGCTAGAACCCCCAATAAGCCAAATAGTAAATAGTGTGGAACCTAGAGGGTTAATAACAAATACTCTAGTTAAAGGAGAACTCGTTTTAGAAATGACTAAGGATGATAAAAATCCAAGACCAGCTACAAAAAGCATAGAACCTCAATCACCGGTAGTAGATCCAAATCCTGATATTTTAATTAAGCTATTAGATTTACCAAGAGAAGGAATAACTTTAGGAGCATTAAGTACACCTTCAGGCCTAGTAAAGAATGGTCAAATACCAGTTAGGTTGCCTCTTAGTGCTCTTTATCATCATATGCTTATATTAGGTACTACTGGAAGTGGGAAGACAACATTACTAAAAAATTTGATAGCAAGCTTATATAATCAACTTGAAAAGCACCCAATATCTATAATTATTGATTTAAATCAAGATTTTGTACAGTTACCAATACCAAATAATATAACCCCTATTCCTCAAGAAATAGCAAATAGTTGCTATAAAGATGTTAGGCAACTTAAAGGTATAATATCCGTAGTCCCAATATCATCAGATTTAATAGAATCTAAATTAGACGTGAACATGATTGATATCAACAAAACATTTAAAGAAATTGCAAAAAAATACTTTTATGAAACATTTGGACCTTTAATAAATAATAATAAGGTAGAATTTAACCAATTCGAAAGAAATAAAACAGTGATTTTACAGACTAATAATCCATTTAAGCTAATATTTATTCCATACGTAATAAATACATTAGAAACAAGTACAGACAATCTTTCTCCCTTATTACCAGGTCTTACTCCTTTAGCAAAAGATCTTCTCAAGAAAATGAGAGAAAAATTCAAGAAAAAACATGGAGTTTATTCACCAATTCAAGCGATTTATGGAGCTTTATCAATATTTATAGATAAATCAATTTACAGATCTTTTAATAAAAACTATAATAAAGATAATTATGATGAAAAGGACGAGCCATTAGAACAAGCATTAGAGTATGTTAAGCCGTATATAATTAATTCTGATAATTTAGCTATAGAAAATATGACTGTAAATAACTATGACTTCACAATTTTAGATGCTATAGGAGAATATGTTGATATATTGCTCAAAGCTAGATCCCATGAAGAAACAATAAAGGCTTTATATAGAAGAATATCTTCACTCATTGAAACCCAAATTATTGATATTTTGGTACCGCAACATAAAAAGTTAATACCTATTAATGAACCTGATTGGAGCACTATAGTAGATCTGGGTAATGATGAAAACATACCTATAATTTTAGACTTAAAATGGGGATTAGACTTAGCTGGATTCGATGCATTAAGAGCTATAACTTATAGGACATTAGATAAATTGATATCGTGGAAACATAAGTCTTGGGCAAAAAGAATTGAAACACCTAATCTTATGGTAATTATAGACGAATCGCATCAATTTTTCCAAAATGAAAGCAAAGTAAAAGAAGACTTAGATGCAATCAGGCAAATATCAGCAATGATTTCAAAAATTGCGCGACTTGGAAGAGCAAGAGGTGTTGGCCTAGTATTTAGCACTCATTCTCCTTCAGATCTTAATGATATTATACTCCAATTAACTAACACTAAAATTATATTGAGAACAGAAAAAAGCCAACTAGAAAAAATTTCTGTTCCTAAGGAAGCATTAGAATATTTACCAAGGCTTCAAGATAGAATGATGCTTGTAGAAAGCTATGCATTTAGAATGGGCTATGTCTTTGCACAAACAACAACGCCTTTAACTGCCCATTATGATATCTCAGCAAATATAACATATTATTAAAATCCTTAAACGCATATATTAATTGGGTGCAGTTATTGAGCCACGTGTTTACGAGAACTGGAGATGACGGAAGTACCTACTGCAATCTATTAAAAACCAGGGTTCCTAAAGACCATCCTATAATGGAACTAATTGGAACCTTAGATGAAGCAAATAGCTTTATAGGATTAGCTAGGTCGTTTTTACCACCATATATGAGAGACATTGAAAATGATCTTAAAGATCTTCAATACTTAACGTTTAGAATAGGGTTTCATGTTTCTGGAGTAAAAGCTATTAATGAAGAAGATATATCTAAGCTAGAAGAATTGGCTGATAAATATTATGGTTTAGCGCCTTTAAAGCATTTTGTTTTACCTGCAGGTACACAATCAGCATCTGCGTTGCATGTTGCTAGAACAGTAGTAAGAAGAGCTGAAAGAGCTTTAATAAAAGCCGGTAGAGAATTTAATTTTGATGATATTGTTTATAAAGCTATTAATAGGCTTAGCAGCGCTCTTTTTGCTCTTGCTGTTTATATAAATAAAGTATCTGGATATCCTGAAGAACCGGTTTCTTTTAGGTGATACGGATGGGATTAATAATAAAAGAAATGAAAGCTATTGACTCATCTTTTGTCTCAAGCGATGGAAATGGATTACCTTATATATTAAATGGGAAACCGTTAGAAGGTGAAATAAGAATATGGAAGGAAAATATACTAGACGAACCTTACAATTTTGGATTACCCGATCAAAATGATATAAAGAAGGCCATAGAAACATCATTAAACTCTGACTCCCTAAAATCTACTAATATTTATAATAGGATTGAAGAATTAATAGAGATATCAAGTAAGATAGAAAAATATGAAGAAAACATATCAAGATTAATATCTTTAGAAACTGGAAAAAGTATTGAATTGTCTAGAGAAGAGATTCAAGCTGCTGAGAAAATTATGGAAAATTCGTGGGCTTTCTTATCTAATACAGAAACCTTAACAAGAGACGGACCTATATCATTTGTCTCAGATTCAAGCAATACAATAACTCAAGTAAAATTAGAAAAAGGATTAAGCATTGTTTTTCCAGCATATACGTCCCCATTTTTTACAACGATTTCTTCAATAACTAGGTCATTAATTTCAGGAACACCTGTAATAGTTAAACCTTCATCATACTCTTTAGCCTCATCTCTTTCAGCAATTTCTATGTTTTCTGATTCATCATTATTTGAATCCATTTCGTTTTTACCAACAAGAGGTATGTCTTATATTAATTTATTTGATAATGAAGAATTTGTATATTACTTTTATGGGAAAAAAATCAACTATAAAAACTTAATGAAAAACCTCTCTGGAAGGTTTATTGCTAATTGCTCTGGAAGGGTAGTTGTTGTTTTATGCAATTTACCTGAAAATGTTGATTTGCTTTCCAACATAATAGCAAGACTTTCACTAAAACATTCTGGTCAGGCATGTGGTTCAGTTAGCTGGTTAATTTCACTTGAACACTTGAAAGATAACATAATAGAATCTATTGCTGATAGATTTTCGCAATCACTTGTTGGAAATCCATTAGAGGGAAAAGAAGTTGGACCATTAAAAAACAAAGAAATTGCCGATAGATCAACAAAATTAATTAATGATGCAATTTATAAAGGAGGATCATTGTTAACCGGGGGGTTAACAAATGGAAGATACATTGAGCCTACACTTATTGATAACATAGCTAAGAATTCAGAAATACTTTGGAATGATGTAGAAGCACCTGTACTAACATCAACAAGTGTTTCTACCTGCACTGAGGCCATATCTATAGTAAAAATGATGTCAGGAACAAATATTACAATAATATTTGGCAATGATAATATAATGAACAAACTAGCTAAATCTAAAAAAGGCGTTGTAATTAAAGGATCTGATAAAATAGAAACAATTTTAAATTCAATTTGTTACTCTAATGGAGACCCTATTAATGGAATAGTGAAAAGCCCCTTTCCAGGAGAGTTAGCTTTTGACAAATCTTTAATAATTTACTGAGTCGTTGGGGCAAGCAAGTACCTTATCTTGCTCTTATCTGGAGCGTTAAATATTAATTCTATAGGCTTTTCGCTAGAAAATCTAACTTCAACAGTTTCAGCGATCTTAGCTAGATTTAAAACATTTTTTAAATAGTTAACATCGTAGGAACTAATGGATTTATTCTTAGTTTCTATTTCAATTAATGAAGTAGAACCTTTAGACAAATTAACTTCAGCTCTAGGTCCTTCACCTTTAGCTCTTATCTTAAAACTATTTTCATCAGCTTCCAGCTCTACTATGTCCCCGAAGGAGCTAGCGTCTGATAAGATTTTCTTAAAAGTGTCACCAATAATTACAACTCTTGTATCAAAATCTATCTTAATATCTTTGGGAACATCTATTGAGACTTCTATGTTTGGTATTAGATATTTCTTTATTACATCCCCTTCGATTTTAATTAATATATTTTGATCAGAGACTAAAAATGTAACATTATCACCTTTCTTGCCTCTTGATACTATATTACTAAGGGACTGTACATTAACTCCCATGTTTATTTCCTTCTCAACTTCATACTCTAAAAAAGTCTCATATGGCATGTTAATTTCTATGTAAGCTATCTTTCCTGGATCAGTAGCGACTATTTTTATACCTTCTTTTTTTATTTCAAAGTTTGCTTCCTCTATTATTTCAGATAATGTTGATGTTATTTGATATAAAACTCTAGAATCTGGATATTTAAATTTGGCAGATGCTTTTCCTATTTGTGATTCAATACTAGATTCCATTTTTAATCCCTCTTATTTATATAACGTTAGGGGATAATAAAAATAATGAGTTGATCAAAATGATTAAGGACTATATTAAATTAATAAGACCATTAAATGATATTATGATAGGTTTTTCTGTGATTGTTGGCTCATTTATTGCTTCTGGAAGACAAATTCCTTCTATCAATTCTCTAATATTTGGTTTTTTAACAGGATTTTTCATATCTTCGAGTGCAATGATATTAAACGATATAATAGACATAAATATAGATAAAGTAAATAATCCTAGTAGGCCTTTACCTTCAGGTAAGATAAATACAAATAGAGCATACTTTTTATTTTATCTATTTACATTTTTAGGTTTAATCTTCTCCTTTTTAACTGGTATAATAACATTCATTATAGCCTTAATATCTTATTTTATAGCAGTTCTATATAATAAGAAAGGTAAAAAATCTGGATTCATTGGAAATATAATGGTTGCATACTCTATGGGGGTTCCCCTATTATATGGGGCGGCTATGATAAATAAACTTGGTTTGAATATCGTGATTTATTGGTTAATGATATTTTTATCAGGTATAGCCAGAGAGATAACTAAAGGCATTTCTGATGTCGAGGGAGATAAAATTGCTGGAGTTAAAACGTTAGCAGTAATTTTTGGAAGGAGAACTGCAGCGATCTTTGCTTTTCTATTTTATATTATCGCGGTCGCTTTAAGCCCATTACCAGTTATCATGAATAAAGTATATACAATGATATATATAATACCAATATCCATAGTTGATATAATATTTATTACACTATCGTTACTAACTATCATAAAACCTACAAAAGAAATATCTACAAAAAACAAAAATATTTCCTTAATAGCTATGCTTATAGGGTTATTAGGTTTTTTAATGAGCACAAAACCTTAGGTGGCTGAGATGAAAGATATAATAGCAGAGCTGACACCATATAGCAACAAAGAAAAACTTTTGAGATATGCAAAAGATCTAATAGAGTACTCAGATATTATAGATATACCAGATGCTCCTTTAGGAATGCCTTCACCCTCTTCATCAATAATATCTTGCTTAGTAAAAGATAAGTTTGATAGCGCTAACATAATTACCAACTTGCGCTTGCTAGATATAAATAGGCTTAACTTAATTAACACAATTACTGCTCTTAAAATGAATCAAATAAATAATTTCCTATTAGTTAGAGGAGATCTACCGCAAGTAGGGAATAAAATTGATGATATAACACCAGATGAAGCGATAGATGTAATAAGATCAAAGTATATCGATACAAATCTGGGGTTATTATTAAATTTAAATAAACCTATTCGCGAAATAAATGATAGAATAGAACGTAGAGCCTCATTTTATTTGATAACAAGGCCATGGTTTAGTGAAAAATTGGAGGAAGTATCAAAAAAAGTTAAAGGACAAAGATCTAAACTATATTTGTATTTTGTTTTAATTACTGAAAAAAATAGAGAATTTTTATTAAAACATTTACCGATCGAAGAATTGATTCAAATAGAAAAATTGGAGGAAGCCATTCAAAAAGTTGAAAGCTACGTGGATGGAATTTTATTTTCTTCTCCGATGGATCATGAAGGATTAATCAAGTCATTAAAAATATCTCACAAATTTATTTAGGCATTATTTAAATTATCATTCGCAAGAAACAAAAAAGTAAAAATTAAATCCATAACAGATAAAAGAAAAGTTCTTTATGCGAGTAATAAATGGAATAATTCCTTCTAGAAAATCGTTTTGTAATTGCGAGAGAGTTCCTTAGACAAAATCTCTTCTACGAGAATGCTCTGGTATTTAAATATGATCACTTGATTCAATGAGTCTAAGTATCTGATAATTATTTTTAATTATTTAAAAATTTATTATATTAAACCTTAAAATTTAATACAAGATCGATTATTTTATCATTAATGATGACAAGCAATTAAGATATTTAAACCTTAAAATCAATGAATTGGATAGGATATCCACATGGAAGATTATAGCAAGTTGAGGGCTTATACTTTAGTAAGTACTTCAATATCAATATTTCTATATGGATTTTCAGTAACTTTAGGTTCATTATTAACACAAATAAGTTTTTATCCAAAAAGTATGGAACTATACCTACTTATAGAACCGCCAGTATCTCTTTTATTGGGAAATTTTTTGTTTAGCTATGTTGCAGATAAATACGGTAGAAAACCAGTATTAGTAATCACTCCAATATTGTTTTCTATTGGCATCTTGCTATTTCTTCTTTTTAATCCTTATATATCATTAATTGGAATAGGCCTCTTTCTCTTTTCTATAGCAGGTGGAGATGAACCAGCTATCATTTCTTATTTGACTGAAAATCTGAGCGCGAATGATAGGGGTAGATTTATAATGCTAATTACAAATTTTGTTAATATTGGAGCTCTTTTATCATCTATTATCTTTATATTCTTAGAAAATTATACAATAATTAAATTAACTATAACATTTATTTTAATCCTTTCTCTTACAAGTTCTTACTTTTTTAGAAAAAAAAACTCCCTGAATCTAAAGTCTGGGTTTTATCCAATTCAAAAAATATAAGTTTTATAAATGAAAATCACAAAAGAATTCTGCCTTTAATATTAATATCAATTTCAACAATTTTAACTTATGGTTTAATATCTTGGGTTATCGGGCCATATTATTATCCTAATTTAACTTATTATATAGTCCTTCTTTTTAATTTAGGAAATATTGCTGGAGGTCTTTTAGGTTATTTTATTATTAGTAAAATAAAGAGAACTTCATTTACATTATTTGGTTTTTTTGGTGGGTCTTTAACTTCACTAATTTTACTATTAATTGTACACTCATTTAATAATTATATTTTGTTTTTATCATTAATATTAACAAACGGTATTTTTACTCAATTAACCTGGGGCACTAGACTAGTACTTGAAGGAGAGTTGCTTAGAACAAAATATAGAGCAACAGGAATATCTGTAGTAAGAGCATCTGGTTGGATTATTTATATATTTTCGGCCATATTTACTTATAGTTTTAGCATTGCCTTTTTCCAAATTTATGATATATTATTTTGGATAATTGGTTTGTTAGGATCAGCTTTATGGTACACCTATGGCTTTGATACGAATAACTTGCAAATAATAAAGCTTGATGAAATAAATTTATAGTTTTATCATTATAATAAAAATGAATTTATTAACTTTAATAATGCAAATATAATGGGTGAAAATTTGGAACTTAAAGGAGTAGTAGTTCCTATGGCTACACCTTTTAAATATAATGGCGACATAGACTATGAAGGACTAAAATGGCTAATTGATTATACTATAAATAATGGAGTTAACGCCTTATTTCCAAATTCAACTACTGGTGAATTTGTTAGTTTAAGAGAAGAGGAACAAATAAACTTTGTCAAAAAGACTATAGAATTTTCAAATAAAAAAGTTCCAATATTACCAGGTATCACAACAAATTCAACGCAATTATCTATTTTTCTAGGAAAGACCTACTTAGATTATGGAGCAGATGGATTAATTGTTATGCCCCCATTTTTCTATAAGTTAAAAGAAAGCGAATTATATATGCACTTTTCCACAATAGCTAAATCTCTAGATGCTCCAATTATATTATATAATAATCCTTTCACAACAGGGACTGTAATACCAATAAGCATATATGAAATGTTGGCTAAAGAGCATAGCAATGTCATCGGGGTTAAGATAACATATGATAACTTTGATTATATAAGGAAAAGCATTGAAGTTATGAAAGGATTAAGAAAGAATTTTTATATATTAACAGGGATGGTTCAAATGTTCTTACCTGTGTTAATTATGGGCGGAGATGGAACTGTATCAGGGTTAGCAAATGTATTTCCTAAACTACATGTTGAATTATACAATGAATTTGTAAGTGGTCACTATGACAAAGCTTT
Organism: Caldisphaera sp.; assembly: GCF_049974385.1. Classification (NCBI taxonomy): domain Archaea; kingdom Thermoproteati; phylum Thermoproteota; class Thermoprotei; order Acidilobales; family Acidilobaceae; genus Caldisphaera; species Caldisphaera sp. The sequence goes on from NZ_JBMFIW010000022.1 coordinate 22,431, forward strand.
AGAATTAAATAAAAAAATCTTACAAATATCAAGGATCTATGACATTGGTTTTTCTAATCCAAGCGCAACAAAAGCTGCATTAGAACTAATGAATTCTCCAATTAAAAGTTACGTTAGAATGCCATTAAGAGAAGAAGATGCTGAAAATAAAATAAAGATAAAAAGAATAATAGATGAAGTTAATAAGTACTAGCTTTTCTCCGATCTATTGTAATGGTGACTCCTATCATTTTGCAACCCCTAATAATTTAGGAAGTTAGGTTATTCAGGATGGAAGGATAGATTATAAAATATACCATTATAATATCTTGGATTGAAATGTAACGAGTTTAACAGACTATGAGCTGCGTTTCGCCATTAGATGAGGGAGAGCAGTTAAATAACAGGATCAAATTCTTTTAAGTTTGTTTCAGGATTGTATACTCTTGAAAATGATCCGTCAATTTTTAATATAGTTAATTCAACTAGAGGATCTACAGTTGCTCTAATTAGATGTCCTCCTATTAATTCCTTTTTAGGTGATGCTAATCCAACGTGTATATGAAGCCTTGGCTCATTTTTGGTTATACTACCGTGCATAGAAACAAGTTCATACCTTTCATTTATATTTATTGAATCATAATTAGATCCATTAAAATAGCCCACTTCAAAGTTTTTCAACATACCTATACCTGTTAAAATGATACCAGCGTTTATATTATATAATACTGCAAGATTTTCTAATTGAAACATTAAATCTTCATCTTTATCTAACTTTGCAATAATAAAATTTTTATCAATTCTATGTTTCATTTTAATTCACCACAATTTCTATTTTATGTACAAAACTTTTAATTTTTTAGCATGAATATAAAATTGTGATACAAATGAAAGTTGGTATTATTGGATTAGGAATAATGGGATATAGAATAGCCAAAAATCTTGCCAAAGATGACATATTAAATTATGTGTATGATAGAACTCCAGCGAAGTCTATGGAGTTTAAAAAAGAATTTGAAAATGTTGAATATTTTAATGATCCGACAGAACTTGCAAAAAGCTCTGATGTAGTTATAACAATACTTTCTGATGATAATGCCGTAACATCAATAATCAAACCTCTGATACCAATTGCATCTAATAAAATAATTATAGATATGTCGACCATATCCCCAATAACTAGCTATGAACTAGCTAAAGAAATAAACTCCAAAGGATATTTTTACGATGCACCAATTATAGGAACTTCAATAGCTGTAGAAAATAAATCAATAGTTATACTAGTTGGCGGACCTTATGAAAAATTTGAAACAGTTAAAGAGATTTTAACACATACTTCAAACAATATAGTCTATATGGGTGGAAATGGGTTTGGCCTTAAAGGAAAGCTTGTTAATAACCTATTAATAGGGGTTTATATGGCAGCTCTTTCTGAAGCATTTAATTTTGGCCTTGATTTGGGATTAACAAAAGAACAAATAGGCGATATATTATCAAAGCTAAGCAGTGCCAGGTCCCCAACTAGTGAAATTAAAATACCCAAGATTATAAACGGAGATTATTCAACACAATTTTCAGTTAAAAATATCAGAAAAGATTTAGATATAATTATTAATATCTCTCAGCATTATAATTCCTTAGTTCCTTTAGCAAGTTTGACAGAAAACCTTTATAAAATTACTGAAAGCTTGGGTTATTCGAGTCTCGATTTCTCTTCTATTTTCGAGATGTATAGAAAACTAACATTAAAATAACTTAAATCTTATTTAACATATTTTTCAAACATGTCTTCAAAAAATTTTTTAAATTCATTGTAATCTCCACCTAGCATTCTATATTGCGACAAAAGGCCTGAAAGTTCCAAAGCCATATATTTTGCATCTTCTCTTAACTTATAAATACGAAAAACTAATGATGCCTCTTCGGATGATACTTCTGCTAACCTGCGTAATAATTCTTTGCATGAGTCATTATATACTCTATTATTATATTCCTCACTGCTTCCATTTGGTTTATATCCTTTAAGATCTCTTCTAATTCCATTCTCAGAACTTCTAATTTCTTCCTTTTCTCCAAAATCTCCTCGATTATTTCTTCCTGATTTGTACAATTCTTTTCCATCTCTACTCACTAAATAAAAGTTTTCTTAAAGTATAAAAATTTTTACATTTTCATGTTAGACAGAGAAGCTTTAAAATGCTATAATCTAAAAAATATGTATTATTGCTTATAAATAGTTATTTGTTTATTATTTTATGGTGAAGAAATTGTCGGAGAAAGAAGAAAAGAAAACAACAAAGGCAAAGAAAAAAGGTTGCTAATATTTTTATGATTACATGTTTTTTACTTTAAATATTTTTCTGTTAAATATTTTATTAAATATTCTGGGTTATATACTTCACCTATTTTCATAAGTAATAATTCTTTAGGTTTATATGTAGATCCATACTTATGAATTAAATTCCTTAACTTTTCTTTAATATCATTAAATCTTTTTTCATTTATAAGGTCGTATAAAGGTGTATTTTTCATCAAAAATTCTCTTATCTGAGCTGCAACAATGTTTCCTAATGTATATGTTGGAAAATAACCTAGATCTCCATGGCTCCAATGAACATCTTGAAGAATTCCTTCACTAAAAGTTTTAGGTCTAATTCCTATAAGCTCTTCCATGTTCTGATTCCAAATTTCTGGTAGTTCATTGACTTTTGTTTCACCTTTTAGCATAAGCCTTTCTAACTCAAATCTCAACAATATATGGAAATTATACGTTAATTCATCAGCTTCTGTTCTTATTAGACTTGGTTTGACACTTGCAAAATATCTGAAAAGATCCTCATCTGTATATTTTTTAGTAAATTCTAAATTTTTATCTAATATGGATTTTATTATGCTAGTGAATTGATAGCTTCTGCCTATTATATTTTCCCAGAACCTACTTTGACTCTCATGAATACCTAAGCTTACTCCTCCACCTATTGGCGTCATTTTTAGATTTTCATCTATTTGAAGTTCATAAGTAGCGTGACCAAATTCATGGATAACGCTGAATAGCGATCTTTTAAAATCATAACCTTCATATCTTGTTGTAATCCTAACATCATTTATACCTAATCCTTGAGTAAATGGATGAGGGCTTACATCTAATCTGGCCCTATCCCACGGATATTGAAGTAAATTTAAAATTTCTATATTAACTTTCTCCATTTTTTCTTTCTCATATTTAATTTTTTCTAATTCTGGCTCAAAATAGAAATACCTCTGTGATATTACCTTATCTAATAATCTCTTTAGATTAGGTCTCAAATAACTAAATATACTAACAACGTCTCTTGCTCTTAATCCTTCTTCAAATAAATCTAATAAGGCATCATATGGCTCTTCTTCGTATCCAAGCTTTTCAGCTTTTTCTATGTTTAGTTTAATTATTTTTTCCAAATAAGGTGCGAATATTGAGAAATCATTCTTTTCTCTAGCTACTTTCCAAGCATGAAAAGCCTCTTCAGAAGTCTTTGATATCTCATATATTAATGATGGAGGAAGTTTTTTAAATATTGATATTTCCCTATCTAAAACTCTAACAACTCCCTTTTCATAATCATTTAAATTATTTTGATTTTTTGCCTTTTCAACTAGCTGGACAAAGCTATCACTCAACAAAAGCTCTTGTAATAACGTGCTTAATTCAGCAAAGGCGTATCCTCTTTCTTCGCTACCTTTAGGAGGCATGTATGTTTCGTTATCCCAACCCATTAATCCCATAGCATGACCTATCGACCATATTCTTCTGTATTTATTTAAAATTTCCTTAACAACTTCGTTTTCAAACATAGTTATCACACCTGTTTAATGAAATATTCTAAGTAATATATTTTTATTGCAAGAACTAGTTTTTCTGTACAATATTGGTCATAATGTAAAGTATATATTTTTCACTATGGTTGTACTAATTGGTGTATAAAATTGAGTGCAAAATCTGATATAGATTTGTTGAGAAGTTCTGTAAGAGAATTTTCAGAAAAGGTTTT
>NZ_JBMFIW010000023.1:0-25428 GCF_049974385.1 Caldisphaera sp.
TATCCCGTGACCCTGGTGAAGCCCAAGGGCTGAGAATTAAATACAAATTTATGAAAATTCAATGAAGCCCAAACCCCAATCATAGCAATAAAAATCTTTTTAAATGTTAAAATTTCTTTAATTATTAGATGTAAGATGATGGCAGTATTGAAAATAAATGAAATCATAAATAATATTTATTTAAAACTGAACAAGGCAATTTTAATTTATACTTAAAGGTGTAAATTATGGTTAATAATTTTGGCTATATTGACAATGATTTAGAAAATGCTGGGCAAGAAATAATTTATGATGATACAAGATGGAAAATATATAAAAATAAAAGAAAGAGAGCTCTAAATATAATTTCTTCTTTGCAAGGTATAAGTAATTCTATTGTAGTTATTGGTAGTGTTGCTAGAGGCGATGTTAAGGAATCAAGTGATATAGATGTTATGATATTAGATTTAATACAACCTTATAAATTAGAGTATATTTTAGAAAAAAACGGTTATAGCATTTTTAAAAAAGAAATAATTCAAGCCACGCCAAATTATGCACCAAAGGCGTATGTTTATTTGGATAGTAATTTTAAAGAAGTTATAAGTTTTCCGTTAGCAAAATTAAATTCAAATGAAATAGAATTTTATTATTGGGGAGGGCAAATAAATAAAGATGATATTTTAAAAGATAAAAGAGTTCCCGGCGTAAATAAGAGCTTAAAATTAATAATTCCTACAGAAAGAGGCCATTTAGAATATCATATATTTGATAGAGAGTCAGAGGTATCAAGAATATTAAACGTTAAGATAGAAACAGTAATGGAAAGAGAAAGAGTTTTATCAAGGAGAAAAGAATTAGGAAGAACAGGGGTTTTTTTAAAATATGAAGTACCATATAATGAACCTCTTGATGAAAGCATTAAATTTTTGATAAAACGCAACCAATTTTTTAGAAAAAGATTAATGGCTTATGATTATTGATTTTATTAACATTTATTATTATAGTATTTATAAGTGACTATTTATAAAAAATATTGTGGTGAAATAGTTGAGCGTTAAAATAGGATTAGTTGTATCAGAATTTAACTATGATATTACAAAAATCATGGAAGAAAAGGCTCTAAGCCATGCAAAATTTTTGAATGCAGAAGTGCCAATAGTTTTTAAAGTTCCTGGAGTCTTCGACTCTCCATTTGCTGTATCAAAGTTATTAAAACTTGAATACATTGATGCTGTTGTTGTATTAGGTGCAGTAATTCAAGGAGAAACAAAACATGATGAACTGGTTGCAAATCAAGCAGCTAGAGTTTTATTGGATTTAAGCCAGAAATATGATAAGCCAGTTGCATTAGGTATAATTGGACCTGGAGCATCTAGAATGCAAGCTATGGAGAGGGCGGAAGAATATTCTAGAAGAGCAGTAGAAGCAGCTATTAAGCTTTCATTAAGATCTATAAAATTAAGCTCATTAAAATATGAAGGAAAATTTTTAAACATAGAGTAAAAGTATTATAGGGAATAAAAGATGATAAGAATATCTGTAATTGAACAAATAGGTTATAGAGAATGGACTGAAACTATAGGCACAGATAGAGAGTGGAAAATTCAGGAAACACAAGCAAAGATTTATCAAGAAACACAAAGAATAGCGACAAAGTTTGGAGGATTTGTATTACCATTAAGATATGATTATATGATCATAGTATCAAGCAATTTAACTGAAGATAATGAAAAAGATATATTGGAAGTTACATCATCGTTATCTCCAGTTGCTGTTAGGCTATCAAGTGATTTAGGAAATACGCCATTGGAGTCTGAAACTAATGCTTGGTCTCATATAGCTAAGGTTGAACCAGGTAAAGTAGGTCATTTTGGATCAGGTAAAGAATATGTTATTGTTAGCCATATAGATCTAAATGGGTTAACTCCAATAACTCAAAAAATAGGTACCTTCAGAACCTATACAAAAATAATACAAATATTGGAAAAGATTAATTATATTGCTCAGGAAAATGGAGGATTAGCTCAATATTTGGGAGGCGATAATATATTAGTTCTTTTACCAAATAAGAACTATGAAGATTTAGTTTCAAAGATGATTTCTATTGATGATTTAAAAGCAGGTATTGCGTTAGCAAGTAAAGCAAGGGATGCTATGAAATTAGCTGCAGAAGCTCTGCATGAAATTAGATCAACGAGAAACTCAAAAATAATTATGAAATCAATTCTTTAAACAACAAATTTGAGATATCACATAATGAATGTATTTTGATCGCATCTGCATAATCTTGGTTTATGAGGAATATTTTATCTAGTCCTGCTTTCTTATATGCTATTATATCATATATACTATCTCCTAGTCCTATTATTTCTTCTTTTTTTAATCCTAATTTTTCAATAGCTAAAATTATTGGTTCTGGATCAGGTTTAACGTTTTTTACATCATCACTGCTTATAAGGAGATCATACTTTATATTTAGGGCTTCTAATACAGCCCTTGCATCATTTTTCATGCTTGATGTTACTATTGCAAATTTTAATTTATATTTACTTATTAGACTTAAAAAATTTTCAAGACATTTATCAGGTTTAATAGACCTAGCTAGTTGCTGATATTCTTGACTTTTTAGTGAAAGTATATGTTTAATCATGTTACTATCTAACTTTATGTTTAATTCTTTTGTATATTTTATTAAAAAATCTAAATCCTTTAATCCCCAAAATTTTTCTAGGTTGTTAATTTTTAAATCAACTTTTACTCCAAATTTTTCGGCAGTTTTTTTCCAAGCTTCAAAATGTAAATTTTTTGTATCTGCAAGAGTTCCATCAAGATCGCTTATAATTCCTTTAATTTTCATTAGTTATCACCCATTATTTAAGTATTTAGTGAATTTATATTTTTATTTATGATTATTTTATTTTTTGATTAATTAAATTTAATATTGTTTTTTCATTCATTTCTTTTGCGACTTTTGTTGCTAAGATAGAAGTATTTTCTAAATCGTTGAGGGAAACAACTTCAACTGGAGAATGTATATATCTTGCAGGTATAGAAATGGCAATTGACGGAACTCCTTCTTTATTAAGATTCATTGCTGAAGCATCAGTTGTTCCCCCAGTTAATACTTCAAGTTGATACGGTACATTGTATTTATTAGCAACATTTGTAACAAAATCCACTAATTTTTTATTCGCTATTAGACCTGTGCCTTTTTGTCCATCAATTAACTTTATCGCAGGTCCTTGATTTAATTTACATACCCAACTACCTTCTGGTATTGAAGGGACATCGCTAGCTATGGTCACGTCTAAAGCAATAGCTATATCTGGTTCAACTCTAAATGCTGAAACCTTTGCTCCTTTTAGGCCAACTTCTTCTTGAACCGTTGCAACAGCATATATATTAACTTCATTATTATCAATGTTTTTAAATGCTTGAATCATAGCTGCTAAACCAGCTCTATCATCTAATGATTTCCCAGTAACAATATCTCCATTACCAATCCTTTCTAGTTCTCTATCGAATGATACTATGCTTCCTATATCTATACCATTTTTTAAAACTTCATCTTTACTAAAAAATCCTATATCAATATATAAATCTGAAAAATCAGGAACTTGCTTAGCTTCTTCTGGTTTCATGATATGAGGAGGCTTTAAACCTATAACACCTTTTATAATTTTATTGTCTTTTGTAATGATTTTTACTTTTTGCCCTAATAAAGTTCTTTCTGTTATCCCTCCAACTGGAGCAAATTTCAAAAATCCTCTTTCATCTATGTAACTTATCATTAATCCTATTTCATCCATATGAGCTGCTATCATCAGCTTTTTTGAAGATTTAGATCCTTTTTTGACTGCTATGACATTTCCTAGCGAATCTACTTCTAGGCTGTCAGCATAATTTTCAAGTTCGTCTATAACCATGCCTCTTATATTATCCTCATAACCAGAAATTCCCACATCATATGTAAGTTTCTTTAATATCTCAAATATTTCATCCTTGGCCGATTTCATTATATATCCCCATTTAATTGTGAATAGTTTTAAAAATAAGCTTTCTTATTTCATAATTATATTAAATTTCTTTTGGATTCCTACCTATTTTTTTCCTGAGCCAATTTATTCTTTTTTGAATTAATTCAGATTTGTTTATTATAAATGCATCAATTAAGGTAGAAAGCTCTAAAGAATATAGTTTATTTTTTTTATATATTTTCGATTCTGTTATAAAATTTTTAAGGGCTTCATTAATATTTCCGTTTTTAAAATTTTTAATTGCCTCAATAAAATTTTCGTATGATTTAAGGTGAATTATTTTCCTAGGCAATCCTTTTGAATTTAAATTTAAATCATGCTTGGTATCTACATCATAAAAAACTTTAGGGTTATTGATAAGATGATACGATCCTATAAGTAATGACTCGTTTCCCCTAATAAAGTTACTCGGTCTAGACGCTAAAATAGAATAATCATTGCATAGCTCAATAATTTTTTTAGAGTACTTCTTGGGTACAGACATAAATAATGGAGAAACAATGCCAGTATAAATTATAGGTGACACTAAGAGTTCGGTTCTCATAGAGTATTCTATTAGGTTGTTTAATGCAATACTATTAATCCATGGTATGTCTCCAGGCATTATTAAATAATAATTTGATTCTATTTTTTCTAAAGCAGTAGCAATACCTCTAGCTGAACCCTTGCAGTTTAAAGACTGGTCATCAAAAATAAACTTAACATTATCTAGGTCTTTTATTTTCTCATATTCAAGTTCATTTGTTACAATAAAAATATTTTCAGTAATCTTTTTTGATTCACTAATAGGATAACTTATTATAGGTTTGTTATTATATAAATATATTAGTTTATCTTCAGCGAACCTTGTTGATTTGCCGCCGGCTAAAATAATTGCTGCAATTTCCATCTTTTTCACAATTAATATGTAAAAATAAAAAATATAATCTTGTTTCTAATTTTCTAATAAAGCTAAAATAAATTAAAAATTGATTAACATACCTTTATCATAAGCATCTTTTAAATTTACAAGCATTTTATTAAACGCTTTTGATAATATAGACTTATTATCATAGCTCTCAGTTATTTTTAGTAGATCACATTTACCTAATTGCATAAGTTCATCCGATATTTTTATCATGTTTTTTGTAGCTCTTTCAGCCTCGTCTACAATTGTTATGTGGGCTGATTGAGCTGTTCTGCTAAATGGATTTAGATCAATTGCCGCTACTTTTTTGCCTAGATTTCTAAGTGCTTGAGTTCTATCTCCATCTTCTATGGCTAATAAAACAAAATCAGCTTTATAAATTCCATCTTCACATACTATTCCTCTCGGCCCTTCTAGGTTTGATAGTTTTACTTTTTTGCATTCGCTACCCATAACATGTCTTGCACCTAAATCTTTAAGATAGCTCTCGATTTTCCTTATTCTTTCTTCGGATCTATGGAATAAATTTACCTCTATTGGAATATTAAGACTATTTGATAGTTTTACCACATCTTCTCCTGCCAATGCAGCGTAATTGCCATTTACTGATATTATTGGAAAATTTGATATCAACAAATATGCCACACTAACTTTTTCAGCTTCTAACGCAAAATCATGAGATTTTTCTCCCAAGATATAATCAAAGGCTTCCCCTCTACCTTGGGCAACGAGTCCATGTGCGACTACAATACCTTTGTTAAAAAACTCTACTAGCTTTTCTCTTGTAACCAAAGACTTATATCTCGGGTGAGTTTTAGGTATTTCATCTATATTCATGTTATCCATGCCTCCGGTCCATGAGATGAAGGTTTCAAAATTCTTAAATTTAAGTTTTTATCTCTAAGATATTTTAGTGCGTCCTCTATTTTATTGCTTTCTATTAACAAAACAATCATCATTTTTTTCATATAATAACTTATTAATCCTGGGGTTTTTATGACCTCATCTCCTTTGTTAAGTAACTTAATTTTTCCGACATTATCAGTAAATCTTTTTATTTCATAGGAAAACGTCTCGAATGAAAAATCTTCTAAGATTTTATCTAAAACTTTTTGTGATTCTGTTTGGATGGTTTTATCATAACTTATTAAAAGATCTTTTGTATTCATTGCGCCAAATTCTACTGTAACAATGGATACGTCTTTTGGAAAGGAAATACAATCTACTTCGCCTATTCCTGGAGCACCTTCCTTTTTTCTTAAAACAATTCCAATTCCACATGAAATAGCCAATACATCTCCTAGACCTGTAGAGTTTTCAACCTCAATATTATGGGCATCTTGTAATGCCTTCATATAGCTAGTTTTACCGTAAAGGAAACTAATTAGTTCAGTTGCTATTGTTGAAGAAGCGCTGCTTGCATAGCCAATTTTTATAGGAAGAGGCATATTTAAGATATATTTTTCGTCAATATTAAATCTATTAAATACGTTTTTAGCAGTTATTGGGATTTCTTCTGCTTCTTTATTTTCGTTATAGGCTATTTCTGAACCGACACATAACTTTAATCTAGGTTCAACACTTATACCTACTCCTATAGAGCCCGATGTTAAAGGGTTATTATTTATTTTTGGTATAAAAACTGCTGTTATGTGATATGGTACGGATGAACAAAAAACCATTAAATACACCTTAATAAAGTGCTCCTCTCTCTTCTTTTATTTGCTCTTTGATCTTTTTTCTTAGTTCTTTGCTTTCAAACGGTATTTCGTCGATTATATTATCTGATATATTTATTGCCCCTTTCCTTTTTAACGATATTATGGCTTTATAGGTTATGTACGAAACGAGTTCATCGGAATCTTCTTCTAATGTGGCTTTTGTAATTATTTTAGTGATATTATACAATGATCTTAATTCGTTTAAATTAGAAAATACTGCTATTTCTCCATCTCCTTTTTTAAGGCTTGATAATAAATTATCAAAATCCTCATATCTCATCCTGATAATTAAATTTCCATTTAGATAATCCGCAGTTGACCCTTCCTGAGGATAATTGTATGAAAGATCATTGCTAATATCGTTATCATTATCTAGGATATTAATTTCTGGGTAGATCATAGCCAAATCACCTCTATATATTTCCATGATAACTTCTTTTACATCTTTATTGATTTCTTTTGTAATACTTTTAATTAAGTTATGAACCATAAATAGATTTTCCTCGTCATTGCTTATAAGTTCTTTTTCCTCATCATTATCCTGTGTTAATTCGATATCATATTCGCTATTTATTTCATTTATTTTTTGATATAAATTATTTATATAGTACATTAGTTCCTTTGATGCAGCGTCAGATGATTTGTAGGTCAAAAAACCCACAACTAATGCTGCTATTATTGGTAAATATATTGGGCCTTTCAAAGCTATAGCTAAGCTTAATCCTACTGCATACGTTATCAGAGCTAGCGTAACTGATAAAACTAGCTTAAAGCCCTTATAGCTTAGTAGACCCGTAAGCCTCAACCTCTCCTTTTTTCTCATTAATTTTACAAGTTATAAATATTAATCAATTTTTCCAATTAAAGAATTGCAATGCGATTTTTGAATTAAGTTATTAAAAGCATAATACGCTCTGCGATATTTATGGTATTGGGAGAAAAAATGCCAAGAATTGACAACAATTATTATGCTATAGACATATCCGAAATAGCAAAACTAGAATATAATGAAATGAAAGAATTTATAAATTGGGTTGTTTACAATGAAGGTTTTTTAATAACTCAACCATCTATAGTAATTATTGATTTAAATAAAAAAATTAGATATACCCTTGGCATAGGTTCTGTAGTTGTTAATTCAGAAGTTGTTGATTCTGAGCCGCCCATACAATACTATAAAATTGCTGGTTCAGAATGGATAGATGCTTGTAAAATTAATCGTAATAAGAAGAAGGTAATTTATGTTAATCAAGAATATATTATTAAAAAAGGAACAGCTATATCATTAGAAAGCAAAGGGATATTTCTATTATTAAATGGTATGAATGGAGAAGTTAAAATTTCAAATAAAGAGGAAAAATACGGTATACAATTAATTATATTAAAAGATTTAAATAATAGATATAATTTGTTGTCATTAGACAAAGATGCTTACTATGTATATACAGACTATTATGGACTAGGAAAGATAGTTCATTATGTAGCAGAAATATATTCTTATTGTTCTGAATGATCACTTACAAAGTATTGAAATATTTAAGACCATAGAAGTTACAACCTTCTTTGTAGATAGCTATGTATAATATTTTAGTATGGTGATGAAGTTATAACTGGAATTGGCATATTTAAATTTATTTTGTTAGATAAAATTTTTTTAATTAATCCTTTTGTAGTGATAGATATATCATCCAGCGATTCAGCTTGTCTTATATTAAAGAATTTTGCATCCATAGCATCACTTCCTGCAACTGGTGTTTTCCCGTTGTCTTTCATTAAAATTGTTACTAATATATAATGAAATAGAACTTCGTTTAATGAATTTCTTGTTATAATTTCATCAACATTAACAACACCTAAAGGCTCTGTATCTATACCAGTTTCTTCAAGAAATTCTCTTTTTGCAGCATCTAATAATCTTTCTCCTAGTTCCACATGACCCCCAGGAATTGCCCATTTTCCTTTTTCTGGACTATTAAATCTTTTTATAAGTAATATTTCAGAACCTCTAATTAATAATGTTCCAACGCCTACCAACGGATTATTAGGGAATGTCCTACCCATGCTTTAACACCTTATAAAATGTGGTGGGCCCGAGGGGACTCGAACCCCCGACCTACGGGTCTGGAGCCTCGACCCAGCATCTATGCTGGTCCGCCGCTCTATCCTAGCTGAGCTACGGGCCCTTCTAATTGTAATCTAAATATACAGAGTTTAAAATATGTTTTTCCTTTTAATAATTATTTTTTTGAATTATTTAAAATATTATCTACTTTAGATTTTAAGAGTTCAGATACTGTTTTCCCATCAATTTTACCTCTTAATTTTTCCATAGCCCTTCCCATTAAAATACTCATAGATCTCTCACCTTTAGTTAATATCAAATCTTTGTTTGAATTTACAATCTCATCAATTATTTTTTTGGCCTCTTCAATACTAATTGTTTTTATTCCCATCTCATTTACAATCTCATCAATATTTTTATCTTGTTGTTTTGTTGCCCTCTCAATAATCTCTTCCACAGCCTCTTTGGCAATTTTTCCTTCAGCTAATAATTTTACGATGCTTTCTATTTTGTTTTCATCTAGCAGGTCGACATCAATACCTTTAGACCTAAGCCCTTTGAATATACTTACAAATAATGAAGCGATAAATGATGGTTGAACCCTGTTGCCGTATTTATTAATTAATTCTTCTATAAAACCTAAATTTATATCATTAATCACTTTTTCTGCAAGCTCTTGACTGAATTTATATTTCTCTATAAGCATTTTCAGCTTTTTCTCTACAGGTTCGGGTTTAAGTTTTTCAGCCTCCTTTATTATATCATAATTAATGTAAAGAGGTTTTATATCTGTTTCAGGATACATTCTTTCTTTTCCAGGTCTTGGTCTTAGATATTTCGTTGTACCATCTTCATTGGCTCCTCTAGTTTCTTCAGGAACTCCATCAAATGCTACTTTAATTCGATCTATTATTGTGTTAATTGCTTTTATGCATTTTGTTTCTTCATCTGCAATTATTATAAATGCATCAGATTCGCGATTGGCCTTTAATAAATCATACGCTTTTTCGACTTCTTGCTCAGTTATTCCATAGTTTGGTAACTCATCACTATGGAATAATCCTTCTATACCAGCGTAGAATCTTGCGTAATCTGCAAGCTCTGTTCCAAATCTTCTATTAGGCATGAGCTCAAATCCAATCAGACCTTTCATTTTTTCTAGCTTTATCCCTAAAACTTTTCCACCAGATTCTATTTTGTTCTTTATTATTTTACTTTTCGTGCTAATAAATATATTTGTTAAGTCTACAATATTTATATTATCAAAATTATTTTTAGTTAGTTCTCTCTTAGTTAGTTCATCTTTTAATTTTAAAAGATTTAGTTGCCTAAGAGCCTCATAGCTAATTATTTTTTCTATTAGATCTAATTTTTGTACACCTTTTATTTCAGTTTTTGCACCTCCAATAATGCTTACATTTAAATCCTGCCTAATAGTTCCTAATCCTCTTTTTACTTTTCCTGTAAGTCTTAATAATCTGCCTATAGCTAAAGCTACTTCTCTTGCTTCTTGGGGATCATGAATATCTGGAGAAGTTGATATTTCTATTAGAGGTATACCTAATCTATCTAATCTATATGTTATTTCTTTTCCGCTTTCTTTTATTTTTCTTGCCGCATCTTCTTCTACAGCTATAGTTTCTATTCCATATTTTTTCCCTTTTACTCCTAAAAACCCGTTTAATGCAACTATTGCTGTTCTCTGAAATCCAGAGGTATTGCTGCCATCTATGACTATTTTTCTCATAGTATGGACTTCTCCAACCAAGTTGGAATTTAGTGCAAGCGCAATAGATGATGCAATTATTACTGCCTCTTTGTTAATTTCGTGAGGAGGTTCTTCATCGGATTCAACAAGACAATAATGATTTTGTGGAGCTTCGTATCTATATGCTCTATTTTTTCTCCACTCAAATAACGCAGCGATGTCAACTTCTCCGGTTTCACTTCTTGTTGGTCTCAATCTTCTTATAAATTCTTCTCCAGGCTCATCAGTAAGTTCTGTAGGACAATTACAGAATAATTTACTTTTAGTGTTTAATTGTTGGTGTATTTCTAAACCAACTTTTAATCCCAATTTATTATAATCAATATTTATTTCATCCATGATACCACCTTGGGTATAATTTTAGTTCATGCCTAGGGTTGATCTCTCCTGCTAAATTCGTTAGCATTAGTCTTCTCACTTCATCTTTATCTCTTGTTCTTGATAAAACCCAGGAAAGCTTTACATAAGCTGTTTCAGCTAACATATCTTCCCCAGGTATTACACCAGCTTGTAACATTTTTCTCCCTGTACTATAAACACTTAAGTTAACCCTACCAAATATCGTTTGACTTGTAATTACAACAGGGATGTCAGATTCATATGCTCTCTCTAAGGAATAAATTAATCTGTTGCTAATATGGCCAAAGCCCGTACCTTCTATGACTATGCCATGATATTTATTGTCTATTAAAAAATCAATTACATCGCTATTCATACCAGGATAATATTTTAATAGAGCGACTTTTTCATCAAATCCAAATTCTGGATTATTAAAAGGGCTCTTTTCCTTATAGTTTTTATTTAGTATTTCTAGCTTGCCATCAAATGGATAAATTCGAGCTAATGGAATATCATTTATTGATTGAAACGCATCTCTTCTACTTGTGTGCATTTTTCTCACCTTTGTGGCTCTATGCGCTAAGGCATAGGAATCAGAAGTTTCTCCATGCATCACAACGCTGACCTCTCCAAAAGGTGCTTTAGATGCAACAATTGCAGAAGATATTATATTAAAAGAAGAATCGCTACTTGGTCTGTCACTGCTCCTCTGCGAACCTGTAAAAACTATAGGACCTTTAAGACCTTTATGAAATGTAAATGCAACAGCAGATGCGGTATATGCCATTGTATCTGTACCATGGGCTACTATTATTCCATCGTATTCGTCAAATTTTTTAAAAATGTTATATGTTATTGTTTCCCAGTATTTTGGATTCATATCTTCGCTAAATATTGATAAAATTTCCTCAGCATCAATGCTTGTGTAGTTTAAGACTTCAGGAACAGCAGCTATTAATTCATTAGGGTCTAGATATGGTTTCACTGCACCGGTTTCATAATCAACCCTGCTTGCTATTGTTCCTCCTGTTCCTAATATAAGTACCCTTTTTTCTTCAGGTGGTACAATCTCATTTTCCATGAGCTTTACTGGCTCTCCTGGATGAGATGTTAAATGACCTCTTTCTAAAAGTTTTACTTCTGTATCCTCTTTTATTTTTACTCCGACGTTATATCCATTATCTAATTTTATAACTATTATATCCTCTTTAGAAAATTCGTTTTTAGGCATAAGAGTACCTTTGTAATGAGATTCATTATCATCTATAGATATAACATCTCCAGGAATAGCGTTGGCGGATTTTAGCTTATCAGCAACTACTCCATAATATCCATAATAAAACTCATTTTTTTTCAATTTAAGCACCAAAAATAAATTTTAATTTAGCTTCTTGCTTTTTCTGCTTTTTCTACTCTTTTAATGTATTCCTTTCTATTTTTAATTCTAGGAGACAAATTTTTCTTTCCTTTAGGTTCAATTTTTGGGGTTGCTTTTCTTACTTTACCTGCCTTTGTCATAGATCCATGTGTAGGCATTTTTTCACCCAGTTTATTGTTTATTGAAAAATTTAAAAGCTTTAGGTATATTATTTTATATAGAATTGAAAATGCTTTCTCATTGATTAGATGTAATTTAAAAATTTCAATTAATTGCATAGTTAAGTATGCAAAAACAATGATAAAACCTTTCTCTTTATCAGAAAATCTATTTTTAAAGTTTATTAAAAATTTCAATGTGGTTGTTAGTTATGAATTTATTAGGATGAATAAGTAATCAATAATAGTGAAGTAAGCAGGGGTATGAAGGGTTGAGAATTTATATCGTCGACACGATTAACGGTAGCTATGGATTAGACGATAAAGGAGACGTTGTTTTATATGAACTTATTCCAAAAAATTATGATGAAGCAATAGATGAAATTACTAAAATATATAAGAATGAAGTATCTCAAACTTTTTTAAAATTATTAGGCAAGTTGAAAGAAAAAAATCCTGATGAAGTAGTTGTTGAATCAGAGTCAGAAGCCAAAGTAATTAATCAAAATGGATTAAAAGCTGTATTAGATCCTGCAAATCCCATAAGTATTAACTTTAGGAAGGACTTAAGTAAAAAAGCTGTTAAATATGAATTTACAAAGGATGAAACTGAATTTTATGGATGGTATTTTAATATAATTTATGAATTTACAAGAAGAATGCTAAGAGGTGCTGCTCAAAAGCGTGATTTATTAGTAGCGCAAGCAATAAGAGCTATAGATGATTTAGATAAAAGCGTTAATCTTTATGCAACTAGACTTAGGGAATGGTACAGCGTACATTTTCCCGAGTTAAATGATTTAGTTGAAGACCATGAACTATATGCAATGCTAGTTTCAGAGTTAGGTTCTAGGAATAATTTTACCAAAGAAAAACTTGTTGAATTGGGAGTAAGTGAAAATAAAAGCAAAAAAATTGAAGAATCTGCAAAGAAAAGTATAGGTGCTGACGTCTCTGATAAAGACCTTGAGGCTATGTTAACTCTTGCAAAAATAACAAATCAAATGTATAATTTAAGAAAGGATTTAGATTTATATGCAACAAGTGTCATGAAAGAGGTTGCCCCAAATGTAACAGAGCTTGTTGGTCCATTATTAGGAGCCAGATTAATAAGTATAGCCGGAGGCTTAGAAAGACTAGCTACAATGCCAGCCAGTACCATACAAGTCTTGGGTGCGGAAAAAGCGTTATTCAGGGCATTAAAAACTGGAGGTAGACCACCTAAACATGGGATAATATTCCAGTATCCTGAAATTTATAAAAGTCCTAAATGGCAAAGGGGTAAAATTGCAAGAGCTTTAGCAGCCAAAATAGCTATAGCAGCTAAGGTAGATGCATTTAGTGGAAGATTTATAGGAGATAAACTTAAAGAAGAACTTGAAAAAAGAATAGAAGAAATTAAGAAAATATATGCATCTCCTCCAAAAAAGAAAGAAACGCCTAAACAATCATTTCAAAAATCGTCTAATAAAGGTAGGAAATCTAAATTCAAGCATGGAAGAAATTGGAGGTGATATAAATGGAAATTAAAGAACATGAAAATTGGAAAAACGTATATATAGTGGAGCAGGAAGATGGAACATATAAGCTAGCAACAAAAAATTTAGTAAAAGGACAAAGAGTTTATGGAGAAAAACTCTATCAATATAATGGAGTAGAATATAGAGAATGGAATGCTTATAGGAGCAAATTAGCAGCTGCCCTTCTAAAAGGCTTAGAAGAATTACCTATTAAAGAAAAAGATAAGATTTTGTATTTGGGAATAGCAAGCGGCACAACAGCAAGTCACATGAGCGATATAATTGGTAATGAAGGAGTAATCTTTGGCATAGAATTTTCACCAAGAGTTATTAGAGATCTACTTTTAATAGTTAACGATAGAAGAAATATTTTCCCTATACTTGCTGACGCAAGATTCCCTGAAAATTATCGCCACATGATAGAAACAGTAAATGGTCTATATGCTGATGTTGCGCAGCCAGAGCAAGCTCAAATAGTCGTAAGAAATGCAAAATTTTTCTTAAATGAAGGAGGATATTTGCTATTAGCAGTAAAATCGAGAAGCATTGATGTAACTAAAGAACCTACAGAAATATATAAAATGGAAACTCAAGAGTTGGAAAAAGGTGGGTTTGAAATAAAAGATATAATTCATCTAGATCCATTTGATAAAGATCATGCTATGATATATGGTATTTATCATAGGGTGTAATTCTAGCTTTGGAACACGATGATAAATCTATTAAGACTATTCAAAAAAAGATCTTAGAAAATATAAGTGAATCTCAAAAATTATGGCCGAAAGAGCAAATAAACTTAAATGAGGTTTTTAATGGAAAAACTAATATTTTATTAGCAAGTAATGAGCTCCACGAATTTGATAACGAGGAAATAAAAGAAGTCCTTCAAATAGTACCACAATATTTTTGGAAGTTTATTAAGCTTCCATTACTTTTTAGATATAATAAAGATTCTGAAGGAAGGTCTTGGTATAATGTTCTAGGAGACTTGTGGCAAAGAAGGTTTGTTGAAATTTTACTAACGGGCCAATATAGCTTAGATGGTATTGAAGAATTAGATGTTGAAATGTTTTTAAAAATTTTAAAAAAATATAAGAGTCTAATTTTTGTATCTATTGCTTAAAAAAGTATTACTATTTTTATTAATGAAAAAATATAATAAATTATAAAATAAACTATAATACCACTTGTTATTTTATGATAACGTTAAATATTTAAAAATTGAATATAATACTAGGTGAAATTTATGGACGTTTCAGAACAAGTATATCAGGATTCGATAAAAGCATTAGATATATTAAAGGATGTAATCCATATAACACCTTTAGATTATAGTAGAACATTTTCAGAATTATCGAAAGGTAAGATATTTTTAAAATTAGAAAATTTGCAAAAAACAGGATCATTTAAGATTAGGGGTGCGTACTATAAGATATGGTCATTAGGAGATGAAAAGTTTAAAGGAGTTATTGCAGCAAGTGCTGGAAACCATGCTCAAGGCGTTGCCCTAGCCGCAACGCTACAAAAAACAAAATCAATCATTGTGATGCCTGAAACTGCACCTATAGCAAAAATAAATGCAACAAAAGGATATGGAGCTGAAGTTATTTTATATGGAAAGAATTTTGATGACGCTATGTCTAAGGCAGTTGAATTAAGCAAGGAAAAAGGATATAATTTAATTCACGCATATGATGATCTTAAAATTATATCGGGCCAAGGTACAATATCTCATGAAATACTACAGCAAATGCCAGTAAAACCAGATATAGTTGTTATACCAATAGGTGGAGGTGGATTAATTTCTGGAAACGCCATTGTATTAAAGAAAAGACTTGGAAATAAAGTAAAGGTTATAGGTGTTGAACCAAGTTATGTTGCTAAATATTCTAGAGGCTTAAAGGAAGGAAAGCCAATCAATATAAAAGAAGCTCCACCAGGATTAATGGATGGGCTTATAGTTAAAGGTTCTGGAAACTATACCTTTGAATTTATAAAAGAATATGTTGATGACATAGTTAAAGTTAATGATTCTGAGGTTGCGAGATCTATGTTTTTGCTATTAGAGAGAGCTAAAACTTTAGCTGAAGGTGCAGGGGCTGCATCTCTTGCTGCTGTGTTAGAAAATAAAATAGATGTTGAAAATAAAAATGTTGTAGTTCTAATAAGTGGTGGAAACGTTGATATAACAAGGATATCTAATATTTTGAACTATGAATTAGCTAAAAGTGGTAGAATAATAAAACTAACCGGTATAATACCTGATTTACCAGGTTGGCTAGATAAGGTATTAGAAAAATTAGCCGCTGCTAAATTGAATGTTATAGATATTAGGCATGACAGGATCACTCCTTTGATTGACCCTGGAACAGCACTAATTGAAGTATTAGTAGAGACTCCAGAACCAAGTGTTATAGATGAAGTTATTAGTGATCTTAATTCTATAGGTCTTAAATTTTCAAAGGCTTTACCTTAAAAATCTTTTTTGGATCTTTCTAGAATCTCCCAATATAATTTATCATTATATATATTTTCTTGTTCTTCTTTTATTTTTTCTAGTAATCCTTTACCTCTTTTTTGGACAAACGCAGATACTTCTTTTACATCGATATCATTAAATATTAGTGGTCTCTTTGGTAATCCTATTCTTCCTATACTTCCTTTTGATAATAGCCATAGACCTACTATTGTTGGATCAGAATATTTTACTATATCATTTGAATCTATGTTCCCCGATTTGGACCAATAAAGCTCTCTTACAAAACTTACTGAAAGAGCTCTTCTAATTTTGTCCCTATATTCTTGGAGCAATTTATCTTTATTTTCTATTAATTCGTTTTTTAAATCATTTATATTAACATTAGAGTGGCCATATCTTATCGATGCTTTTATAAAGGAATCGTTTATTAGTAACGATAAGTCTTTATGTAAAATAGCTATAGATGAAGCATATGAGCTATGCAATATGCTCATCATAAAGGATTCTACTGGATTTTCTATAATGATATCTTTATTTTCTATTATATTAATTACTTCATCATCAGATATAGGATCTGTCCCTACAGGTTCATTATCTTTTACTAACCATGGTACACTCCAAACAAATCTATTTTCTAATGGCTTTAATAAATTATAGATTTCAACTTTATCTAAGTATCCTTTATTGTATAAATTTACTATAAGTTCATGGCTTGTCGCGCAAGTTGGATGAAAATAAATTTTTATCACGCCATTCATTTTAATTGCACCAAAATAAAATAATATGGAAAAAATAAAAGTTTATCTTTTATTTTTAACTTTAACTATATAATTGCTAAATGCTATTCTAAAATCTTCAATTCCAATTATTGGAGATCCATCTTCTTTTGCGATATTTTGTTTTGATGGAGAGATCTCAGAGTATAGAGGGTTCAGTTTGGAGAGTCTATCTTCAAATGTTTCAACAAAAGGATTGACATAGAAAATTCCAACAGGAATTTTTTCTCCCCATTCTTGAGATTTTATGTAAGCTTTAGATAGCTTTTCTTCGATTTCCTCTTTTGTTCCTTTTTTAACAAATGGATCCCATGTTTTATCTGAGTCTAGTTTGTAGAGCTTGTCTTTATAAACGTCTGGTGTATATAAATCATTATATGTTGGGCATGGTTGTAATATATCTAATAAAGCAGCTCCTCTATGCTTAATTGCAGCCTTCATAAGTTCTTTTAGATCATCAATCCAAAGTGCGTAGCCTCTTGCCACAAAAGTAAATCCACTTGCAAGTGCTATTGAGATTGGGTTTACCCAGTCTTGCATGTTTGGAACTGGCATAGCCTTTACTTTTTCACCTTTCTTTAATGTCGGTGAAGCCTGACCCTTTGTTAATCCGTATACTTGATTATCATGTAAAAATACCTTTATGTTTAAGTTTCTTCTACCAAAAGCAACAAAATGTCCGGCTCCTATTCCTAATAAATCGCCATCTCCAGCATTTACTATAACTGTTAAATCAGGATTTGCGATCTTAATTCCTTCAGCAAATGGTATCCCTCTTCCATGTAATCCGTGAACTCCATTAGCATATAAGAAATGAGATGTTTTTCCGCTGCAGCCTATTCCGCTTACGTCAACTATCTTTTCTGGCGGTAAGTCCAATTCAGCTAATGCTTTTTGCATTGCTAATAATATACCAAAGTTACCACATGCAGGGCACCAATCTACCCAAACATCAGTCTTGTATTTTGCTTCACTCGCCATATGTTAACACCTCCCTATCAGATTTATTATTTAAAATATTCTTCACTGCGTTTACTAATTCCATTCTATAAATTGGACGTCCCGTATATTTCAAAATAAATTTATTGATTATATATCCTGTATTTGTTGTTATAGTTTGTGCAGCTTGTCCCATTATATTATGTTCTACGTCGATTACTCTGTTATTATCGAACTTATCTAATATTCCTTTGACGTATTTTGATGGGAATGGTATAAACATTTTCAGGTGAAGATATGCTCCATTTAAACCCTGGGCTTTTAATTCTTCTATTGCATCTAATGCTACACCTTTAACAAATCCCCAGCCTATCAATAAGAAGTCAGCATTTTCATCACCATAGTAAATGGCTCTCTTCTCAATCGGAATCTCCTTATCGGCTATTTCTAGTTTTTTCATTCTTTTTTCATACATTGCTCTTCTGTTATTTGGATCTTCACTTATATGCCCATATTCGTTGTGTTCATCTCCAGTATGCCACATTACAACTCCGCTACCAAGTGCTGGTCTCTCATTTATTGGTGATGATAAATCATATCTTTTATAGGCTCCTTTAACTTTGGGATTAAATGTAAGCATCCCTCTATCAATCTTTATCTGGTTAAAATCAGGTAATGGGGTAGTCGATATGACGTTTGCTAAGAATTTATCTAAAAGATGGATTACTGGTAATTGATATCTTTCTGCAAAGTTAAAAGCATCTATAGAATCATAAAAAGCTTCCATATTATCTCCGCTTGCTATAACTATCCTAGGAAATTCTCCGTGGCTTGAATAGAGAGAAAACAGGAGATCACTTTGGCTTCCTCTAGTTGGGAGACCTGTGCTAGGTCCTCCTCTTTGATAATACGTTATTACTAATGGAACTTCATTATGTCCAGCCCAACCCAATCCCTCTACCATTAAACTATAACCTGGACCGCTTGTTGCTGTCGCACTTCTAGCCCCAGTTAAAGCTGAACCTATAGCAGAAGTAATAGCAGCTATCTCATCCTCAGTCTGAAATACTGCGATTGATGATATTGGTTTCCCATTAACACTTATCGCTTGATGTGCTTCTAAAAACACGGATTCATCGGCTGCTGGAGTTATTGGATAATAAGATTGATACCTAACTCCTCCTACGATTTTTCCCATTCCAACTATGTCATTTCCACTTGATACTATAAATTCGTCCATATTTATTGAGGAATGATCTAATTTTAGTTGGCTACCGAATTGCTTTTGTATTGTTTCTTTTACAAAATCTGCTATATATTTATTTGCATCTATAATTTTCTGCTTTCCTTTAAATCTTTGCTCAATTCCTGTTGCTATGGATTGAGAATCAATATCAGTCAAACCTGCTACAGCGCCAATTAATATGCTGCTTTTATATTTTTGTGCCTCAACAGAATTAATTGAGAATTTGTCTCTTAATGTATTTAAGATACCTCTGTAATCTAATTTTATTGGCGTTATTTTTGTATTTTTCTCTACATAATTCACAAGGCTTTTTATATCTTGGTTTATGTTATTTTTGTTAAGGAATTCCATTATTCTTTCATAAACTTCTTTTTCCATGCTAATTACTTGTTGAATTTTTGTGTTCTCTGTTCCTGAATCATATATAATAAAACCATCTTTGCTTAGGTCATTAAAATGGGTAAATACAGTTTCAGCATCCATTGCTCCTACTATATCTACCGGATAAGTTAAACTTCTGGGAATTCTTATAGATGAAACTGTTGCATGTATGTAGCTATGCCTACCCATTATGTTTGAATAATATTCTCTATCAGATATAACACCATATCCTTCTGAAGTAAATGCACTGGTTAAAACACTCGAGCTTGTCTCAAGTCCGGCTCCTTGGGGACCCCCTAGTATAAAATATATTTCTTTTCTGAGCATTGTTATCGCCTTTTCTAAATGAAAATTAATTTCAGGTATTCTTAAATTTGAATATGTATTTTTAATAATTAAATAAAAAGATATTAAAAATATTTTAATTATTAAAAAATACTAATGTCTTTCTTTTAATTTCTTAATTAATACGGGTATAAATTGATAAAGGTCTGCAACAATTCCATAATCTGCATTCTTAAATATTGGTGCAGTTTTATCATTATTAATGGCAATAACTGTTTTTGCATCAGTAATTCCAGCTAGGTGCTGAGGTGCCCCACTTATCCCAAACATTAGATATACTTTTGGAGCAACCTTCTTTCCGCTCAAACCGACCCAATGATCTTCGGTTAACCATTTTAGATCTGCTGCTATGGGCCTAGAGCACCCAATTTGAGCTCCAACAAGATCAGCTAATTCAAATGCAAGCTTAAGATCCTCTTTGTTTTTGAATCCTCTACCAACGCTCACAATAAACTCTGCTGTTTCTAAATTAACTCCTCCTTTAACTTTCTCTTTTCTTTCTTTAATTGCAATTTGCGATTTCTTTTCTATACTTAATTCTTCTATGCTTCCATTTACATTTCCTTCTGATTTTTGCGTTCTTCTAGGTAAAGCTAGAAGGAGAACTGGCATTTGTGCTTCTTCGCTCTCAACTGCTCTACCGCTTAGGAAACTTCTCTTATATGTAACTTTTGAACCTAAAACATTAAAATCGAATATGTCGGTGGCGAATGGTAGGTCATAGATTCCTGCAAGCCTTGAAAAAGCATCTTTAAGATTTTTGCTTGACATTCCTATTATTAACTTTGGGTTAAACTTATCGTATAGATTCTTAAGGGCGGTAAAAATGCTTTCAGGATCGTCTTCTTTTATTTTATAAACTTTATTAAAATATTTTGTAAGCCTTTCTGCCTCATTGGTTCCATAAGTTAAAGCAACCGGTTCTCCCACTTTTTTAGCTAAAGTTAATAGTTCAGATCCATCAGATTCCTTTTGTACAACAACAATTACTTCTACCATAATCATCACCTTAATGTTTCAACACTCCCTCTTGTTCTAATATTTCTATCAATTTATCGGCAACCTCATCTAGGGATTTTCCTTCTATCATACTTTGTTTTCTTTTAACAGCTAACACTTTTGCTTCTACTAATTTTTTCTTTTGAGTTGATACACCAGTTAGATCAGAAAGTTTCACTATTTGCTGTGGTTTCTTAGATGCCATTCTAATTTGTATTAATGTTGGAGGTTTGGGTGAGTTTATTTCTCTTGTAACACTTATTACTGCTGGCAATGATGTTTCGACAACTTCTACATAATCTTCTAAATCTCTTTCAATTACAACTTTATTTCCATTGATATCTATCTTCCTAGCAAAGCTGATATATGGCAAGTTTAGCTTTGCTGCAACTCTTCCTGCAACTTGGCCTGAGAAACCATCAATTGTTGCTTCTCCTGCTAATATTAAATCGGGTTTTATATTGAATTTATTTAAAATAGAGACAATGGCTGATGCCGTAGTGACTTGATCTCCAGGCGTTATTGAATCATCTTCTAATAATATCGCTTCATCAACCCCCTTAGCTAAGCCTTCCTGTATTGCCATTTTTATATCTTTGTCTCTTTTGCTTATTGGGCCCCAAGTTGATATCGTAAGAGAGTATATTTTACCTTTTAATACCTCTTTGAG
Organism: Caldisphaera sp.; assembly: GCF_049974385.1. Classification (NCBI taxonomy): domain Archaea; kingdom Thermoproteati; phylum Thermoproteota; class Thermoprotei; order Acidilobales; family Acidilobaceae; genus Caldisphaera; species Caldisphaera sp. The sequence continues at coordinate 21,708 of NZ_JBMFIW010000023.1, forward strand.
CCTGTTTGCTTCTTCAATTGCGTTTCTATCTATATCTGAAAGTTTTAGTGGTATGTTATCGAAATCTACTCCACCGTCAGGTAAAGATCTTATCATCTCAGGATTTAACGCTGGTTTTATTAGCACAACTATATCTCCCATTGTACTCACCATTGCTTAGTTGTACAGGAGAGAAATAAAAACCAAAACATATAAAAGCTATATTATATAAACGAAATGAAAAATTAATAAGTCAATATGAAAACTTAAATACTTGTACATGTTTTACTCCATTTATTTCTAAAACGGAATCAGGATTAACGAGACCTTCTTTTATTGCTTTGTTTACTATATTGCTTCCTGTTAATATAAGTATATCAGCGGATTTCAAATAAATTAAAGCCTCTTCCTCGTTAATTAATTTATTACCATAAAAATTTGGAGATACATCAATTATGATATCTTTATCTTCAAATTTTTTGCCCATTATTTCTTTATCTGCTATTGAAATCATTATTTCTCCTGTATCTAAATTAATTATGTTAATGAAATAGCTCATCGTATTCACGTTATGTTTGTACTATTCTGTCTTTAAATTCTGTAAATGGGTGAACTATTGGCTTTGATTTGATATCAATAGGTCTTTTAGCTGGTGGATATTGCAAATATCCTGGCAATATTTTTTCTATTCTAGTTTCAAGGGGTTCAATTGATATGTTCCTATAAAATATACCCAGTGGTATCTTTTCTCCCCATTCAGTCATCTTATCTAATATTTTAGGTGCTTTCATATCAAAGTCTTCTTGTGAAGAAATATTTGGATCCCATGAAGGGTCTGCAGAAGTTAAATAATATATTCTCTTTTCATACCATTCTTTTGACATTATATCATTATATGTTGGACATGGTTGCAATATGTCTATTAAAGCTGTTCCCTTATGATTTATTGCTAATTTTATTAGATCTTTTAATTGATCAACATGATAGGCATATGCCCTTGCAATAAAAGTATATCCGCTTGCAAAGGCTAATAAAAGCGGATTAATTTGTGATTGTATATTTGGTGCATCTAATGCCTTAGTTTTTAACCATAAAGGAAGAGTGGGTGCTGCTTGACCTTTTGTTAATCCATAGACGGCATTATCGTGCAATAATATTGCAATCTGCATATTTCTTCTTCCCAATGCAACGAAGTGCCCAGCTCCAATACCTAACAAATCACCATCTCCGCTTGCAACAATTACCGTTTGCTCTGGATTAGCTAATTTTATGCCCTCTGCAACTGGTATCGGTCTTCCATGCAAAGTATGTATATTCGATGTTTTTACATAGTAAGGAATTCTACTAGAGCAACCTATTCCAGAAACTATAGATGTTTTTTCTGGCGGTAAATCCAATTCAGCTAATGCTTTTTGCATTGCTAATAATATACCAAAGTTACCACATGCAGGGCACCATTGCACCCAAGAATTCGTTTTATAATCAGACCAATTACGCGCCATCTCTTATCACCACCAAATCTTGGTTATTTTGAATTACCATTTTCAATGCATTATAGGCCTCATGTTCCATAATGGTTCTACCAGTTAATTTAATTATTTTCTTCTTTATATCGTATCCTGTGTTCATTTTAACTAACATAGCGAGCTGTGAAAGAGCGTTAGCTTCTACATCAACTACAAGTTCTGATGAATTTAAAATATTTGTAACATATTCTGATGGGAATGGAGACATCATTCTTATATGTAGGAACCTAGTTTTTATACCATCTTTCCTGAGAAGGTCCATTGCATCTAATATTGGTCCTTTCGCTGATCCCCATGAAACTATTGTTATCTTTGCATCTTGATCTCCATATAATGATACCTTTTCGCTTAAAGGTATTTCTTTTCCAGCATTTTCTATCTTTTTAGCTATTTTTAATAACATTTTTTCTCTAGTAATAGGATCTTCCGTAACCATACCATATTCGTTGTGAGTTAGACTGCTTACCCACATAAGTCTTTTTCCTAAAGGCGACCTAGGACTTATATAATCATCTGTTAGCTCATATCTTTTGTAGTCTTCATTCTTTGTTTCGGTAATATATTTTCCTCTATCAATCGGGACTAGTTGAGGATCTACATCTTCTCTATCGAAACTCATCATGCTGGAAGCAATATATTTGTCGACTAAATGAATAACTGGCGTTTGGTATTTTTCAGCCCAATTTAATGACTTCATAGCATCATAATATGCTTCTATATGATCTCCACTTGCTATAACAATTTTTGGCGTATCACCGTGACCTGCAAATACTGAATGAAGTAAATCCTGTTGTCCTTGTCTTGTTGCTTCTCCTGTACTTGGTCCTGCTCTCATCCACACTGTTATCACTACGGGTACTTCAGCCATAACAGAAAAACTGATTGCTTCATTCATTAATGATAATCCTGGACCACTTGTTGTTGTTGCTGTTCTTGCTCCTGCTAAAGCCCCTCCAATAGCCATATTTAGTGCTCCAAGTTCATCTTCGGCTTGAAATACTAATACCCCTAGCTTTTCAACTCCTAATTCTTTTGAAGCCCATTCATCTAGCTTAAAGTATCTATGTTCCCCTAGATAGAAAGCTTCATCTTGAGAAGGAGTAATTGGATAATAGGTTTCTAAAGTTAGCCCTCCTGCAAGTTTTCCCATAGCCACTATATCATTACCTGTTGCAACCATTCTACTCTTATTTTTATTGGGTCCGTCTTCTATGGGGTTACCAATACCGAAGTTTTCCTTTACATAATCATATGCTACTTTTGCTGCCATTACATTAGAATCTATTACAGATTTTTTACCATAAAAATAATAGTTAATAGATTTCTCTATTGTTTCTACATCAATTCCTAATAACGCCGCTGAAGCTGTTATGCTCATTGTATTAACGGTTTTAGCGACTGAAACGACATTTGTTTTTAATTTTTCAGCTGTCGTTTTTAAGAGATTTTTAAGAGGTAATCCTACTGTTTTTATTCCATTGTTAGAAAGATATTTTATCACTTCCGAGGCTATAGGTTCAACTCCTAATTTTTTAAGCTCATCCCCTACCCTTTCTTTAACCTCAGGCTCCATAGGGGATATTCTTTCCATAGGCGTATTTAGTATATCAATATCATAAACTACAAAACTTTTAGGCGAAACTTCATTATAATGCGTAAATATAGTTTCTGCATCTAAAGCAATTAAGCCATCTACAGGTAACTTTACGCTTCTTGGCCTATTTTTTTTAAATCTAACATTATAATAACTATGAGCACCCATTATATTACTATGATATTCTCTAATACCAAAAACATCATAGCCTTTAATCATAAAAGTTCTTACTAACATTTGGCCAGAGGACTCTATTCCACCTCCTTGAGGTCCTCCTATCATTACTGAAATATCGACTTCGTCGCTCAATTTATAGCACCTTGTATAGTATAATAAAAAGACTTTTTATATATAATCATATTATTTTATAATAACATTCCAAAAGGGTATATGTTTATTTTGGATCTAAAGTAGATAATATAAAAATAAAATGTTTTAATATTAATCAAATATTGATTTGGTTGAAAATTTATAAATTTTGTTAATTAATATTTCCTTTCTACAGGTTTCCACGTATTAATTGTTACATGCCAATACATGAATCTAAGATCATCAGTTCCATTTCTTATTACTATGGTATGCTTTAACCAATTTTCATCGTCTCTCTTAGGATAGTCGGTCC
>NZ_JBMFIW010000024.1:0-23775 GCF_049974385.1 Caldisphaera sp.
GGGTTGCTGCTGCTGTTGCTGTTAAAGCTGTTGAGCAGGGATTTGCTAGGAAAACAACAACATACAAAGAAGAACTCGACAAAGCTAGAAAAATTATTTCAAATACTAGAGAAAAAATTAAATTGCTGTGGGAAAGAGAATATATTCCTAAACCTTCGATAGATTATAGGGATTGAGGCGATTAAAATGTATGACACAGGTATAGTTATCAGAAGACCAACAAAAAATGATATCTTACCATTATCAGAACTTGTATATAGATTTTATGCGTTTAATGAAGAATTCGATTCGTCTTGGGCTATTGTATCCAATGCAAAAGAAATCGCAACTAAAATAGCTGAAAGTATGATAAATAATACCAATATTAACGTATTTGTAGCAGATTATGATAATGTTTTATCTGGGTATATTAAATCTGTTACAAATGAAAATCCATTGCTCATAAATAACAAAATAGAAATAATAAAAGAACTTTATGTAAAGCCTCAGATGAGAAGAACAGGCATTGCAAGTATGTTAATACAAAAACTATCAGAAGAAATTTCAAAAAGTGGGATAAAGTACATAGCTGTTGAGTTCCCAGTCCAAAATTGGATAGCAACAGATTTATATAAAAAATTAGGTTTTAGACCTTATTCAACAACATATATTAAAGAGGTGTGAGCATGTCAATTGAAAGAATTAATATCAGGGAAATTAATGAAAATGATTTAAATCAAGTCGTAGAATTGATTGTGAGATTAAAAAGTGTAAATGAAGAATTGGACGCTAACTTTAAAGTGGTTAATAATATATATGACGTTGTTACCAACTATGTTAAAGAATCCATAAACAACGATAAAGTTGTTTTATTAGTCGCCGAAGACGAAATTGATAAAACAATTGCAGGAATCATAAGATTTATTATAATAGATAGACTCTTCTATGAGCCTAGGATTAAAGCTGAAATAACAGATTTCTATGTAAAGCCGATATATAGAAGGAAAAAATTGGGTGTAACTCTTTTGCAAAAAGCTATTGAATATGCAAAATTAAAAGGTGCAGGTATTATTACGGCAATTTATCCTGCAGGAAACGATATTGCAGACAACTTTTATGATAAACAAGGCTTTATACCATTAAATAAAGAAAAATACAAAACTTGTATATGATTTTTTAAGACTATACGTATAATTAATAAATACATATTAATTTTTATTTTGTTTTATAATCAAGGGAGAGAATGAGCGAAGGAAATATTAAAAACTTTATAAATGAACTTGAATCATCGATTAACAGCAATAAAATTTTAATGGACGATATCATATTAAAGCTTTATTCAAGAGAACCTTCTGGCATAGAAGGAAAAGCTAAAACTGTTGTATTTCCTGAAAATAATGATGATGTATCAAAAATTCTAAGCCTTGCATATAAATATGAAGTTCCTATTTATGCCCAGGGAAGTTCAAGCAGTTTATCAGGAAATGCTGCCCCTTTAAAAGAAGGGGTAATAGTAAGCTTTGAAAGAATGAATAAAATCAAAGAATTAAATATAACAGATAGCATAGCTATAGTTGAACCAGGAATCAGAATAGATGAATTAAACATAAATTTAGAAAAAAGCGGATATATGTTTCCTATTGATCCTGCTAGCCAATCCGTAGCTACAATAGGAGGAGCAATTAATAATGGTGCAGGAGGACTTAAAGGAGCAAAATATGGAACTATGAAAGATTGGGTAAACGGACTACAAATAGTATTAGCTGATGAAAACGGTACTACTCTTTTCGTTGGGTGCAAAACAGTTAAATGTAGGAAGGGATATGATTTAACAAGACTTATAATTGGTAGCGAGGGTACATTAGCATTAGTAACGGAGGCAGTATTAAGGCTAACACCAATACCTGAAAGCATAGTGACTTCTTTGGCATTATTTAATGACTTAAGCGACCTTCTTAACGCATTTATTGAAATAAAATCAAGTGGAATCCAGCCTTATATTGCAGAATTTATGGATAGCAAAACAGTAGAAATGGCATCTAAAAGTATTGAATTGAATTTCACACCAGAAGGAAACATGCTTCTTATTAGCATAGATACAACAAAAGAGTCAACAGATAAAATTAAGAAATTTTTAGAAAACAAGTTAAGCAAACATAATGCGAATAAAATTATCACTTCATTGAATCAAGAAGAAGCCGAAGAAATGGGTTTATTCAAGATTAGAAGGAATTTGTTCGCTGCTCAAGTTTCTATGGGACAAGCTATATATGGTGCAAACAAAAAATTGCAAGTATTTATAGAAGATATTGTAGTGCCTCCTTCTAAAATCATAGAAGCTGTTAATAAGGTAAGAGACTTAGGAATTAAATATGGATTGCAAGTGAGCATAGGAGGCCATATAGGAGATGGTAATATACACCCGAGTGTAGTATATGATCCAATCGATGAAAGCACAAAAGATAAAGTTATCAAATGGTATAATGAAGTTATGAAAATTGCTCTAGAACTTAATGGAAGCATTAGTGCTGAGCATGGGATAGGAATTTTAAAGAAAGAAGGTTTAGTTATGGAAATGAATTACTATAATTCATCAAAGGAACTGAGTATAATGAAATCGATTAAATCAATTTTTGATCCAAAAGGCATTTTAAATCCTGGAAAGGTGCTTTAATTGATAAACGATGTAATGCTGTTTGATGAAGTAAATAGATGCATGTATTGTGGTTTTTGTGAGTCTGTTTGTCCAACAATAAGTCTAGGTCCGCATAGGGGTTACGGACCTAGAGGTAGGGTTAATTTAATTAAAGAAATTTTAAAAAACAATACAATAACAGAAGAAGTACTATCAAGCATATATTCATGTCTTTTATGTAATGCGTGCAATTTGGTGTGCCCTGCTAAAATAGATATTGGTAGAGCAGTAAGAGAAGTGAGGGCTATTATCAATAATTATAACAAACAAAGCATTAAAAAGAAAATTATAATAAGGGAAAGGTGATTATATGGATGCCAAAGATATAATGGATTTGCTAGCCGAGATAACATTAAAAACTGGATATCCAGTTCCAGTGAATAAAGATGCTTTATTTAAATGGGCTGAACCCTTAAAGTTACCAAGCAATGGAGATACATATATCTACACTGGAGCTCTATATCAGCTAATCCCTTATATCAATTATACAGTAAAATATTTGGAATTAATTTCAGAATTGCCAGCTGGCAACTCGCTAATAAATCTGGTGAAAAAAATCGTTAGTATTTCACCTTATTATTTATCCTCAATAATTAAACCTAATATTAAAGAAATAAATGAAAGTGAGTTAATTCTAAAAAATATAGCAAAAATTTTACAAAATCATGTTAAAGGTATTTCTTATCTATATGAAGACGATATTTACAGTGGTGTTTTGCTTTACGATTTTGGTATGGATGACTATTTTTCAATACATGCCCACAGAGTTTTTGAGAAATTTAAATTAAAAAATGTTAGGAGGGTAATAACTGTAGATCCACATACAACACATGTCTTGAGAGAAGGTTATCCAAGATATGTAGATAAATTTGATATAGAAGTTATAAATTATTTAGAATTACTAGATAAAGCTAATATAAATGCAGAAAAACTAGGTAATTTAATTGTTACAATACATGATCCGTGCTATTATTCAAGATATGAAAATATAATAGATCAACCCAGAAAACTTCTTAAATCTATGGGAATAAAAATTAATGAAGCTAAAAGATCAGGCAAAAACACTTTTTGTTGTGGCGGGCCTTTAGAATCTTTTTCTCCTAAATTTTCAATTGATATTGCTAAAATGAGGATGAATCAACTTATTTCAGAATCAAATTTTATTATTACCATGTGCCCAATTTGCAAAGCAAACTTGAGTAGAGTAAAACCAAGTAATGTAAAGTTAATCGATATAGCGGAGATTTTATCTAAATTTTAATTTAATAGATAAAAACTATTTCTTTTATTATTATAAAATTTAAAAATAATTATATTATTATATTAATTATGGCTATATATTTGCTTTTAATTTATCAAATCAAATACTTAAAATTTATTACAAAATTATAAAGTCTTAGCATGCCTTAAATATAATCATATGACCTCTTTTGTGTTTTGAAGGGCAAGTGTTCTTGGTGTATTAAAGGAAATAACCTTTAATAAGAACTACTCTTATTCCTACCTTAAATCGAGTAAAACTTCAAATACTCATAATTAAATTTGATCTAAGGGGAGAAATCTCAACGTTTTTTAATTTTTAAGTAGTAGATGATATCTGGCTTTCTAGAAAAGTATATCCCATTTCATGTTCTGCATTATCTAATTTATTTTTACAACAGACCTTAAAAGTCTGTATAGACTTAAAAAGATAAGATTTTTCTTTAATTTATCAAAATCACTCAGGAGGACTATTTTCATCTATTTTATCAAGATCTGATAAATCTATTTCAATAGTTTCTCCTGGTTCATTATTAGCTGGGAGCTGTTCTTCTTCGCCTTCACCGCTTTTCATCTTTTTAATCACAGATTTCCATGAATATCCACAATTTGGGCACTTGAATGAACCCATAATTGTTATAGAAACCCTCCCATATTTATCAGGAATAGGGGATACAACCGTCCACGTTTTTTCTGGTTCACTGACTCTATTACCACATCTTGGGCACTTGAATGGATCCTCTGCTTTCTTTTTTGGCAAACAGCTTCACCGCTATAACAGTTATCACAGAGGATTTATAAGGTATTAGATTTATCGTTATCTCAATATAGCATATTTGATTTTTTATTATGAGCTAAGTTCATGAGATTTCAAAACACGATAAACTTTAACTAATTTTTAATTTGATTCTCAATTGAAAATTTAATTTTATAGAAGCCAAGGCAGTGAATTCTTGTTGCAAAATATGATATTTATGATTCATAGAAATGTTTTTATATTCTAAAATAGAGATTATCATATAATAAAGGATTAAACTAAGTTGTATTCTGAAACTTAAGGAATTAAAGTCTTATAATATACCTTCTGTGCTTCTCTTCTTAATACATAACAAAATTTCCTCCTTGATAAAACTGCTTTACTGATAAAGGATACCAAATTTATCATAGAATTGAGTCATTTTGACCTCCTTCACACTCTAAAAGATCGGCCTACCTTTCATTTATCATGAGTTTATAATAACTATCAGTAAAGAAAATATTTTAAATTCTCCCATATGTTTCAGTATATTCTAATAATCTTTTGGATATGCTCTTGCTATAATAATTAGAAGATAATTTCCATTTCCAATTTTTCCCTATAGTTCCAGGAGTATTTATTCTGGACTCTTTACCCAATCCTAAAACATCTTGCATAGGAATTATAGAAACATCACATATAGAGCTCATTGCCAGCCTTATGAAAGCCCAATTAATTTTTTCTGATAAATTCCCACCGATATATTTTATAAAGTCCATTTTCTGTTTTTTTCCTGACTCTTGAAACCACCCTATTGTTGTATTGTTATCATGAGTCCCTGTAAATACTATGCAATTCTTATTATTATAGTTATGTGGTTTATAATCATTACTTGGATTTCCATCAAAGGCAAATTGAAGAACTTTCATACCAGGAAAATTGAATCGATCCCTTAATTCTATTACATCGGGCGTAATTAGGCCAAGATCTTCGGCTATTATATTGGGATCATTAATTTTTTTCAATAATTCCTTAAATAATTCTTCTCCAGGCCCTTTAACCCATTTTCCATTGATCGCCGTTTCTTCTCCAAAAGGTACTTCCCAATAAGCTACATATCCTCTAAAATGATCCAATCTAATAACATCATATAACTTCTTAGTATGGATAAATCTATCTATCCACCATCTGAAATTTTCTTCCTTTATTTTATCCCAATTAAATATTGGATTACCCCAGAGTTGACCCGTTTTACTAAAGAAGTCTGGAGGAACTCCAGAAACAAATAATGGATTTAATTTTTCATCTAGCATGAAATATTCTGGATGAGACCAAACATCAGCTGAATCATAGTTGACGTAAATCGGTAAATCTCCTATTATTTTTATACCTTTTTTATTTGCATATTTTTTTAGATTATACCATTGCTTGTAAAAAATATATTGTAGAAAAATTTGGAAATCAATTTCTTTTTTTAATTTTTCTTGATAATATTTTAGTTTGTCTTTATTTCTTGTCTTTATTTCATAAGGCCAATCGTATAATCTTTTCCCAATATAATTCCTTATTGATATAAATAAGGCATAATCGTATATCCAATCCTTGTTCTCTTCAATAAATTTATAATAATCATCCTCTTTTTTAAATGATCTATAAACATCCATAAAGTAGTGATATTTCATTTTTTTAACATCATCATAATTTATTAAATTGCTTGATTTTGAAATATTTTCAAAGAAAACGTGTTCTTTTAGTAATGATACATTTATAAATAAAGTATTTCCTGCAAATGACGATAATGGGCTATATGGAGAATTATCATAAAGTGGATCCACTGGATTTATTGGTAAGACCTCCCAAAAGCTTTGTCCGGATTGTTTCAAAAAATCTATAAATTCATAAGCTGATATTCCTAGATCGCCTATCCCTAGTTCCCCAGGGAGCGAAAAAACGGGTAGCAGTACCCCACTTGATCTTTTCATTTTATCACCAATTTTTAATTTTTATTGCATTCAGCTTTTATCAAATCAAATAATTATAGTAATTCAATTAAATATTTTACAAACATTTTATTATAAAGTACAGTATAATAATTTTTATAAACTATATAGTTATTGATAAGAATTTTTAGATAAAATTCATATAAGCTAGTAAAAGAATATTTATTAAACTCATTTGCAGCCAGTATATCTGGTGAAAATATGGAAAATGATTTTTTAATTAATGAAGTAAAAGGTGTTTTAGCTTTAGATTCAAGAGGTAATCCTACAATAAAGGCAATTGTAAAGACAAGAAAAGGTTTAGGTATAGGAATTGCTCCAAGTGGTGCCAGCAAAAGCTCAAAAGAGGCAATAGAGTTAAGAGATGGAGGAAGCAAATGGAATGGGCTAGGCGTTAATATTGCTTTATCAAAGCTTAATGGAGAAATTGCTCAAAAATTAATTAATTTAGATTCTAGAAATCAATCATTAATAGATTCGCTTCTCATAGTTCTTGATGGTACAAAAAACAAATCATCATTAGGAGGTAATACGACAACTGCAATAAGTGTGGCAGTTGCAAAGGCGGCATCAAGTACATCAGGGTTAGAACTCTACGAATACTTAGGTGGCCCAGGTTCAAGGATTTTGCCCACTCCAATCCTTAATATAATAAATGGAGGAGTTCATGCTGGAAATAATTTGGCATTTCAGGAATTTATTCTTATACCTACTGGGGCTAAATCTTTTGTAGAAGCTATGAGGATATCTGTAGAAGTTTATAAAACTTTAAAAAATGTAATAAGTGAAAAATATGGAAAATCAGCTACTAATGTGGGGGACGAAGGTGGATATGCGCCTCCACTAAATGAATCAAGGGAAGCCTTTGATTTAATAGAAACGGCTATTAAAAGATCCGGTTATGATCTAGGTAACGATTTTCATTTAGGCATGGATGCAGCCCCTTCTGAGTTTTATGACATTAATAAAAAATTATATAGGGTAGATGGAAAAGAATTTACTTCAGATGAATTACTTGATTATTATGTGTCTTTAGTGAAAGAGTTCAATATAATATATCTTGAAGATCCATTTTACGAAGAAGAGTTTGATTCTTTCCACAATATTACAAACAAGATAGGTAATAAAGTTTTAATAGTAGGAGATGATCTCTACGCAACTAATACAAAATATTTAACAAAAGGAATAGAAATGAAGGCAACTAATGGAGCCTTGGTTAAAGTAAATCAGGTAGGAACACTAACTGAAACGTTAGATTATGTTAGAATTGCTAAAGAAAACGGTATAATACCAGTAATTAGTCATAGAAGCGGAGATACTGAAGATTCATTTATCGCAGACTTAGCTGTTGCCATAGGCTCAGGCATAATTAAAACTGGAGCGCCAGCTAGAAGCGAAAGGTTATCCAAATATAATAGATTAATAGAAATAGAAGATCAATTAGGGCCATCAAGTAGGTATTTAGGAATTGAACCATTTATAAGATCCTAATTCATTAGAAAGCATTAATCATATATTTATAACATGTATTTCGTTTGATATATCTCAGATTTTTGTTCTACTAAAAAATGCGATATAAAAGCTATGATAACAAATATTGCTACTAATCCTAAAGATAAAGAGGGCAGCAATAAAGTAACAAATATAGGAAGTAAAAGGCCAAATTCTTTTAGTCTGTTAAAATTATTATAATAATAGATTGATAATACTATTGTTACTATAATACCTATAATTAATAAAATCTGAGTATTTAAATTAAGCAATAATCCTAAATTGATATCTGATTTTGTATAATAAATTAGCTGCATAAAAGAGTAATAAATAAAATTATTAGATGTCAAATAAAATGCAAATATTATTGATAAAGAAGTTATCAAAAATGATATAAAAAATTTTTTAAATTTTAATCTATAATTATAATAAATAAATATAACGTAAAATGGCATTGATAGTAACAAATCAGGATAAGTTAGAATCGATAAACTAAAAAATATACCCGACAACATTGGACTGTATTTCGCTAGTAATAACGATAGAATTAAAAACGATAGAATTAAAGTCAACATTGCATTAAATGAAAAGTATAATATAGCAATGAAGAATCCCATTAAAATCGATATTAAAAATAAATTAATTTCTTTATGCTTATAAATAAAATACCCTAATAGTGAAAAAGTTATCGCATATATTATGCTAGAATATGTGTAAGGAGTTAATGAAAGGAGATTTGCTGGTATATATAATAGTGCTAGTCCTGGCAAAAAATTGTAAACCGTAATGTTATTCCAGGATCTTGTTTTAAAATTAAAATACATAGAAAAATCCTTTTGAGGATCGATTTTAGTTATGTTTATTAGAGTGTTATTGTATGGAATTGTTTCAGATAAATAACCGAACGATGGATTTTTTAAAATATCATAATAGTAATTTACATTATAAGGATTGTGGAATTTGATTATATTTAATGATGCTAATTCTATAATCAAATTTTGAGATGATTGATATGCTTTTGAAGATATATATATTGATAACTGTGGAGTAAACATTGATGAAAATGCTCCTACTATAATTAATGATGCTAAAATAATATATGTAATGTATTTAGGTCTATAGTATTGCTCTAGATTACTAACTTCAAATAGATAAGATACTACTGATATAGAAGCCAAGCCAATAAACCCACTAATCAATATAATACTTGAAATATTGGATACATATCTTGTTAAAAACAAAATTAATGACGTAATTAATAGTTCATAAGTCATTATAAACCAATTAATATCGATTTTATATTTTACATTTTTTGTCAATTTTTTTCCATTTATTGAAGTTGAGTATGCTATTAAAGCGAAAAGAGGGAACCACATATAATAAAATGGCATAGGTCTGTAATAAAATAAAAAAGCTATAGCAGGTAAAACTAAACCTGCATATTTTAGTTTTGAGTAATATTTAGCATAGACCAATAATCCAATTCCTATAATACTTAAAAATAGAACTGTATAAAAAATCTTAGGTAAGTAAATTCCATATTGTGTTAATGTTGATAAACCTGCACCTATTGGCATTAAATTAAAGGTTAAAGGTAATAATGCTCCTTTTACAAATTCATTAGGGCTAAGTATGAGAAAGGGTAAATTAACTAATAGTACCGATATTAAAAATCCATAAAATATTTTTTTTATGTTGTATTTTTCGTAATATAATGCTACTAAATAAAATATAAAGAAAACGCCCGCAGTTTCTCTATATGATACTGCTAATCCGAACAAAAAACCTGATAGCAATGGATGGTCACTATAAGCTATAGCTACCATAACAAGAGCTATCCAACCTACTATTGGACTAAATAATACTGGTTCTCCAATGAAAATAAATGAAGCACTTGCTAAAATTAAAGGAAATAGACTTTTATATGGCTCTTTCATTTTTCTATAAACTAAAAGCAAGGCTGAGGCATATATTATGGCGTCATAAAGGCTTTTTGGTATGTTAAATATAACTTTTGGTATGTAATAAATCATAGCAAATCCAAGGTAATCATAAGATGATGCAAAGCCAATTATTTTGTTATTAGCATAACCATAAGGATATTTAAAAATATATGTGTAATAAGGATAAGATTCTTTAAGAATTAAGTATTGCAAATAACTTGACGAATAAGGATTTTGAAATTTAAGAAGTGTCTTCGCTGCACTAATCTGAATTATGTAAGAATCTGAATATCCTCCAACCAAAGTATAGATTATCTTAAATGAGGACATATACAATATTCCTATTGTTAAAACTAAAGATACAATTGCAAATAGAGTTAGCAATTGAATTAGTTTAATTTTTTTTTACATAAGCATTAGTACTTATAAAAACTGCAATTATTGAAATTATAACCAGAAATAAATATGTAATGAGCATCCATAAAGGAGGAGATTGTATATAAATAGGCCAGCCCTTATAAGAGCCAAAATAACTATATGGAACCATAGTAAGGTAATAATAGACTGCAAATCCCATTATATTTATAGATAATATTAGAATCAAAGCTCTTTCTAATTCATAGTCTTGGTTATTATTTTCATTGTTATACTTTATTTATACCACCATATTAATATAAAGATGAGATAAAAATAAATTTTAATGGGGGAATTAAACATGGAGCTTACCAAAGTTTCTGTAATAACAACGACATATAATGAAGAAGAATATATTGGTAAATTAATTAAGAAAATAAGATCTCTAAATTTAAATTCATATATAATAGTTGTAGATGATTCTTCAAGCGATAATACTGCAAAAATTGCTAAAAGACTTTCTGATAAGACAATTATAAAGAAAAGGGAAGGTCAAACTATTGGACTTTGGTATGGTATGTTGAATTCAGTTAGCAACATTATGGTTACTATTGATGCTGATCTTGAAAATCCTCCAGAATTGATACCTACAATGATTAATGAGTTTATCAATAATAAGTGCGGCGTATTAATTGCGTCGAGAAATAATTTGCCTAGAATTTCAGAAAAAATTTCAACAAAAATATTTAAAAAAATCTTAAATGTAGATGATATTTATTCAAATTTTAGAGTTTATTCTAAGGACTGTTTAAAAGACTTCAATCCAAAATTAGGTGAAACCTTTGGTTTAGAATTTTTATTATTTTTAAATAAAAAAAGATGTAAGATTTGTCAAATAATATACTCGCCTCCGCCAAGAAGAAGCAATCCAAGAATTGGTGGTAAACTAAAGGCTAATATGAAAGCATTTTATTCAACATTTAAATCATTAATAGGCTATTTAATATATTATAGTTAATGATAATAGACTTTAATCTTTCTTAGATCATTTCCAACTTATTATTAAGGATCTCAATTCTATGGCCAATTTTGATCTCTTTTCACCAATAGAACATATCAATCTATGAAACAGATTTGTAATGTTTTGAGAAGAGAATTAACAGATGTTACTTCAAAGACTTTAATTTCTTAAGTTTTGAAATATAACTTAGTTCTATCAACCACAATCAAATTATCACTGTTTCAAGCAATGGTAAAAACATTATCTAAAAATAAGCTATATCCTACCTTAAGGAAAAGAATCCTAATTCTTAATTCCTACAAAGTTAAAAATACAATATTCAATGAATAGAAGAAGTAAATACGATATTACAAAAAATAAATGTTTCTTTTTTATAAATTCTTTTTAAATTCTTCTTTTCCCTTGTCTATATCTTTTAGTTTAAATCTTTGTATTTTCCCGCTTTCAGTTTTGGGAAGAGTCTCAACAAACTCTATATCTTCTAAATGGACATGTTTTGAATATTTAGTTTTCACAAAATTTATCAATTCTGTTTTTAATTCATCGGTCTGTTTGTATCCTTTTTTCAAAACAACATACGCCCTTAAAATATGTCCTCTAGTCTTATCTTCTATTCCAACGACAGCAGACTCCAATACGGCTGGATGTTCTATCAAAACGCTTTCAACCTCAAAAGGTCCAACCCTGTAACCTGAGACTTTTACTACATCATCAACTCTTCCAACAAACCAAAAATAACCATCGGAGTCTATTTTTGCTTCATCTCCGGTTAAATAATAATCATCAATAAATGATTTCTTTGTTTTTTCTGGTGCATTAAGATAGCCCATAAATTGAAATCCTTCGCTACGCGAATTAACTGCTATTATTCCCTCATTATTTTCTCCAATCACTTTGACTTCATAGCCGGGCGCGGGTAATCCAGCACTTCCTATTTTCAGTTCAGCATCATAACCCCAGCCGTTGTATATGACCATACCAACCTCTGTTTGCCCATAATGATCCTTAATAGGGATACCAAAATTTTTCATAAACCATCTTATAACTTCAGGATTAAGGGGTTCTCCAGCTGAGCTGACCTTGCTCAATTTTAAATCATATTTCTTAGGATCTTTAATAGAGCCCATAATCATCCTATAAGCTGTAGGAGCAAAAGCAAAATTTGTTATCTTAAATTCTTCTAAAAATTTAAGAAAAGTTTCCGGATTAAATGGGGCATCAAAAATATATGTTGTTTTTCCAAATAACATTGATCCTAATGGTCCATAATATAAGCCGTAAGCCCATCCTGAATCAGCTCCATTGAAAAATCTGTCATTCTCGCTTAGACCTATCCCATATTTCATATAAAGATAAGTATTTAATAAAAGCCTCTTGTTTATCATAGCACCTTTAGGTAGACCAGTTGTTCCACTTGTATATAGAAGTATTATCTGATCATTCATTCCTTGAGGACTTGATGTGTTTAATTTTTCACCAGATAGCGTATCATCAAATCCAATTGTATTTGGACACTTGTCTGGAAAACTAATAATATTATTAGGTGCAGTTTTTACTTCCTTAATTTTATCGCATTGATCATTTTGAACAAAAATTAATTTCGGCTTTATATCCCCAGTTCTTATTTCTATTGCCTTTGGTCCGAATGCAGTAAAAAGAGGCTGATAAATAGCTCCTAGTTTCCAAACTGCTAGCATAATTATTAGCTGCTCTAACTTTTTTGATGCCAATACCGGTATAACATCACCTTTATTTATCCCTAAAGCTTTCATATAATTAGCAAGCCTAGAAGATTTATCTAAGAGCTCTGACCATGTCATAGTATGTTTTTCCCAATTAGAATTCACTCTTAAAGCGGCTAATTCGTCAATTTCTTTTACTTTGTTTGCAACTATATCATAAATATTCATGCTTCTGTATTCATTCATTCCTAGAAAACTATATGCTTCATTCCATGAAAAGTGACTAACAAGGTCTTTATATGCTACCATTTTCCCACCACAGTGAATTAGGCTATCAGTAGGTAAAAAGTATTGCCAAGAATAATATATTAAATTATCAGAAAGCATTTATTGGTTTGTGATTTACCATCGTGTTTTAGTAATTATACAACTTTTGGCCTTGCTTATACACTTCTTCATTTATCCATGTTTAAAATGTAAGCTAGTCTTAGCTTAGCTACACTATTTTAAATTTAAACGCATATTTTTAGCAATCCCTAAGGACTCAGAGACATGTATTATATATAGTACGAATCCTTAATTGCTATTTAGAGACCCTATCTTATTTTCACGATATTTTAAAATTTCATAGTCTAAATGCTTTATATAACCTAAAATATTTAAGACCTCTCACACAATATCAAACCAAAGTTTTATGCTGAATCAATAATGAAACAATGAATCCTTAAATTAAACTTTATTACTCTTCAGTGAATACAGAAAATTCAGTATCTAACTAATTTAAACAGTACTACGAAACCGATTAATTCCAGTGAACTAATAATAAGCATTGGTATTGCTACGGTTTCGTTATATTTCATGGACAAAAATATTGATGAAATCGCAGTAAATATTGTTTGAACAAAAAATATACCACTAAATAAAGCAAGTTTTGATAAAAATTGTGATTTCATATTTTTCGAATTTTTATAATAAAATGAAAATATATAATAAGTAAATACAATACTTATCAATGCTATTGCTATTTCAAAACTCCAAAAAGACAATGGCTTTAACATTTTATTTCACCAGTTTCACATATAATCTTATTTAAGAGTGATTTATTTTGTATCAAAAATTTAGAAGCTGAATAAATTTGCCCATATCTTGGACCTTCAGAAATAATTAAGTTATTTTCTGTTAATACATTGAGATGATGCATAATAGTTCTATAATTGACGTTTAAAATTTTTGATAATTGATTTGCATTTAAAGGACCTTGATCCATAATTAATTTTATAATTTTCAATCTCATCTTACCTCCCTTAGATCCAACAAATATCCACCAAAAAAGGTGATCTTCACTTTTAAATTGCATATATTATTTTGCACCGCTATCAACCTATAAAAAAGAAAAATAAAAATTTTATTAACGATTTATGATGTCGCATTATATACTGATCCAGTATAACCAGGTGCAACATCACTTATTGGTATTGGGTGTACTATCCAATATTCATTACTTAGCTGCCAATTAGTTATTGATGAATTATAGCTATAATAAAGTTCTTCTGTAACGTTTAATACTAATTCATGAGGTGTTGGATTACTTGATGTTGGGAATGGAAATACGACAAATTGAAGGGGAGCATACACCATTGCACTAGTTCCATGGACGACTACTGTTGGAGGGACTAATGAATACCAAACTACATATTCATATAAACTGTTAAATTTACTCCACGTTGCATTGATTTGCTGTATACCAGTATAATTACCCGTTAGTGGTCCACCTATCCAATGAAGAACTGCATTTGGAGCATATTGCTGAATAACTAATGATGCATTCTCTATTGCTATATCATTCCAGTGGCTCATAGCTAAAGAAAGAACTACATTAGGCTGCTGATTATTATACTGAGATATAACTTGTTTATATGCTGAATTTAGAGATGTATATGATGAATTTAGAGATAAGAATTCATTATGCAAGTTATTATATGATGAATTTAGAGAGCTCAACTCTCCTGATAAAGAATTAATTTCATTTTTTGTTTGAGTTAGGTTTTGATTGATAATATTATATTTGCTTTTCAAAGAGTTATATGATGATGTTACGGAGCTATACATATATCCCAATGATGCTGCAGCTATAAGAAATACTATAGCCACAGCAGTTACTCCTATTAATTTTCCATCCATAGCTTTCACCAAGTATGATTTATCAATTTATTTTAAAATTCATTTTTCAAAATTATATATAATTTATATACAAATTGCAAATAACTATATTATGTATAAATAATTTAAATTGTTGTTAAGGTTAATAGCTCAAAATGTAAAATATACATGGGAGAAACAATGGAATATGTATGGAAACTTAACGGTCATAAATTTGATAATATTGAAAAGCATATAGCTATTATTCCTATAGGTTCTGTTGAAAGACATGGAGATCATCTACCATTAGGTACAGATGCCGTAGAAGCTCAATTCGTAGCTGAGGAGGTAGCAAAAAAAGTAAAAGGTCATTTATTTCCGACTATATGGTATGGTTCTTCAATATACCTATCAAAATTCCCAGGAACCATTAATATAGAGAGCAATGCGTTTAGATTATATGTATATAACGTACTAAAAGAAATCGCAAGAAATGGATATAAATTGATAGTAATTATAAATGGTCATGGCGGAAATACTAGCCTATTAAATATAGCTGCAAAAGATGCAGCTTATGAAATGAATGCAACTTACATAATAATTGATTGGTGGAAAGATGTTGGTAAAGAAACAAGACAAAAATTATTTACACAACCAGGTCATGCAGGAGACGACGAAACAAGTGCAATGTTGTATTTAGAAGAAGAGGATGTAGATATTGATAAGGCAAAGGATTACATACCAAAATGGTTGCCTAAAGTGTCTATCCAATCTCCAATTATTGAAAATTATTTATATCCAGATGCTGTATTAGGTGGACCAACTAAAGCAGATAAAGAAAAAGGAAAACAATGGTTAGAAAGTGTCGTAAATGATATTGTAAAAATTATAATTGAAGTAAACGAAATATTAGCTAATAAAAACAAGGACTAAATTACAAAAGGTGTCAAACTATGCAACAAAATGTTGTAGAAGTAGAAAATTTAAAGCACACTTATGATAATAAAAAATATGTTTTAGAAGGTATTTCATTTGAGGTTAAAAAAGGTGAAGTTTTTGGTTTACTTGGAAGAAATGGAGCTGGAAAAACCACTACAATAAAAATACTAACAACTTTAATTTTGCCGACTTCAGGAAAAGTTAACATTTTAGGATACGATGTTAGAAAGGATGGGTTAAAAATTAGAAGTAGAATTGGATTAGTACAACAATTACCTAGTATTGAATTTACTACGGTTGAAAAGAACTTAGATATATATGGCATGTTATGGGGATTAAATAAAAAAACGAGAAAAGAAAAAATTGAGGAACTTTTGGAAATTTTTGATCTAAAAAATCTCAGAAAGAAGGATGCAATAGATTTATCAGGTGGCGAAAGAAGAAGGCTACAAATTGCAAGAGAATTTATGCATGATATGGACATACTGTTTTTAGATGAACCTACGGTTGGATTAGATGTTATAATGAGAAGGAATTTACTTAACTATATAAAAAAGATGGTTAACAAAGGATTGACAATTGTATTCACGACTCACATGTTAGAGGAAGCAGAGTATTTATGCGATAGAATTGCAGTAATAGATAAAGGAAAAATAGTTGCTATAGATACATTAGATAATTTAAAAATTAAATATGGCGGAAAAAGAGCTGTAGAATTCAAAATAAAAAATATAAATTTAAATGATATAAAAGAAAAACTAAATATTAATCATGATAATATTAAAATAGTTGATGATAAATTGATTATATTAACAGAAAACCCCTATGATACTGTAGAAATGGTAATTGATAAAATCAAACAATCTAATGGAAAAATAGAGTGGCTTAATATTAGAGATAAGACTTTGGAAGACGTATTTTTAAATGTCATAGGTGAAGAAAATGGCATATCCTAAGGTAGTTAGATTAATCTTAAGAAATTTAATAGTTAATAGTGATCCAGGCACATGGCTTATATTGGTTGGAATGCCCACTATGTTTTTAGTATTTTTTAGCTATGGTTATGGATCTATGCTATCTTCTCTAGGTTTATCTTATGTAAATTATGCAAAATTCTTAGCACCTGGAATGTTGGCCTATGAAACGCTTATAGCTGGAACGGCTTCGGGCTCAATGCTATGGTTTGATAGGAGATGGGGCTCATTAGCTCAAATTTTAGCAATGCCTTTTACAAGAACTGATTATCTATTGGGTCTCATATTGAGCTCGGTGGTTTTTGCGATTATGGGAAATGCGATATTGCTAGTAATTTCATATTTATTGATACCTGGTCTTGACTTTACAACAATAGGAGTTCTAATAATGATACTAACATTAATCATTGGATCTTTGCTATTCGGATCTTTAATGCTTATTTTGGCTTCCTATATTAAATCTCAAAATGCATATAATAGTATACAAATATTGATAATATTCTTTATAAATTTTGCATCAACAGTGTTTTATCCTGCTATTTCATTACCGAGACCATTGTTATACTTATTCTATGTAAATCCTTTAACTTATATAGCAAATGTAATGAGAGATGGATTTCTTAACAAAGTAAAAATAATTGATTTATATGAAATGATATTTCTTGCATCACTTTCATTACTACTAATTTACATTGCTAGAAAATCTTATATGAGATCTGAAATAAAGTTCGAATAATTAAATAAAAACCTTTGCAAAATAAAATTTTTATCACTTAATCATTGGGTTTCTTTTATTAAAACTTTCTCTTCTCCAGTAATTTTTTCTAGAGGTACTTTATTTGTATCAAAACCTTTTATATACCAAATACCTGAAGATAAAGCTCCTATCCCCCACAAAATCATATTATAAACTATAAAACTTAGTTCGCTAAATGACGATGTTAAGTAAATTGAAAGAGTATAAGCAACTATTATTGGCAATCTAACAAGACCTATCATAAAGGCTCTGGACGCTGTAGGCATTAATGTTGGCTCATAAACAGTTCTTACAGCCCATCCTAACTCACTGAACATCATATTTAAAAATAACAATACATAAAACATTGTAACATACTTATTAAACATAACAACGAAAAACATTATTGGAATCATAGTTAAAAAACCACCAAAATATGATAGAAGAGCGAATCTTCTTGAACCTAGCCTATCAACTATTAGCATAGCAATTAAACCGGCGATTGAAGCCCCAAGGTTGGCATAAAATACAACAAGAATTAAGTTTAAACCTTTGAAATAATAATCTGCGATAATATAAGCCATAAGTCCATAGGTTAAATATTGCGAAAGTCCTATTAATGCTAAGAAGGCATACCTATATCCTAATCCTACTGTTTTTGATATATCATTTGTTGATGCACTTTCCATATATGTATTGTCTGTTTTTATCTTATTTATTTCATTTTTAGCCTTATTTATATTACCTTTCACAACCAGCCATCTAATCGATTCTGGTAATGTTAGCCTTACTATTATTGCAACTATTGCACCTATTAATGCAACAATACCCATTGAAATTTCTTGTACCACAAAGGATGAGCTCATGTAGTATGTTAAAAATGCAATTAATGCTGCTATCGCAGCTCCTATATTATCAAAGTTGGGCAGAATAATTAACATCTTTTCTCTATATCTAAGAGGAAAAAGTTCCGCAATTAATGACAAAGCAACAGGTACTTCTCCCTCAACTCCTATAGTGGCAATAGTATATGCAAACAAAGTTATGTAGATGTTTTCATTTAAAAAGGCAGAATTAATTATAAAAATTATAGATCCTAAAGAGTATAAAAACATAGTAATGAAAAATGTTGTTTTTCTTCCTAGAGAAATATCAGATAACCTTGATAGTAGCAAATCACCTATTAATGGCACTGCTGAAACATAAATTAAATAATATATATTATTGTAGGCAGGATAAGTTAATATACCTATTGTTGTAATTATGCCCCACATAAAGAACCCAATTGCCAAAGAAAGAAATGTCAATGAAACTGTTCTATTCCATTTCATATTATCAATTGTTTTTATCAGATCTGACAACAATTTCACCCTATTTTTTACTACTGATAGTAGTAAAAAAGTTTTTCTTATAAACTTTTTTGTATTGTACACATAGATATATAAACTCGGAACACCATTATATAGATAAACGGTGAGGTTCTTGGAATTCAAGTTAGCTAGAATTAACTTATCAGATCATAATTGGAAAGAAGTAAAAATTGATGATAAATTATTAAGAAAATTTATTGGAGGTAGAGGACTTGGTACATATTTAGCATTAAAAGAAATACCAAAAGGTATAGACCCTTTTGATAAAGAAAATAAAATTTATATATTAACTGGGCCCTTCACCGGTACAGGAGCATTTGAAACTGGTAGATATCATGTAGTAGGAAAAAGTCCGCTTACAGGTTTTTTAGGTGATGCTAATAGTGGTGGAGACTTTGGTCCATGGCTAAGATTTTCAGGTTTTGATGGATTAATAATTGAAGGTAAAAGCGATTACCCAATATGGCTTAGAATTGAAGATGGCGATATTAAATTTAATGATGCGTCAAGCTTATGGGGGAAAGGTGTACATCATACAGAGAAAATAATAAGAGAAAAAGTAAAAATTTCTAGCGAAACTATAGGTAGCATATTATCAATTGGACCGGCGGGCGAAAATAAATCGAAGATAGCTGCTATAATGAATGATAGATATAGAGCGGCTGGAAGAACTGGATTAGGGGCAGTACTTGGAGACAAGAAATTAAAAGCTATTTGGGTTTATGGTAAGAGAAATTTATTAAAAGAAATGTACGATTCCAAAAAATTCATTAGTGAAGCTAAAAAATTAACAGATAAAATTATGGGAAATCCTGTTTCACAAGCATTAACACAATTAGGTACTTTAGTTTTAATGAACATGACAAATGCTCTTGGAGGCTTGCCAACAAAAAATTGGACTCATGGAATTTATGACAAAGCATTTGACATAAGTGGGGAGCACTTAGCAGAATCTTATTTAAAAACGAGAAAAGGTTGTTGGGGGTGCACAATCCAATGTTCAAGAGTAACAGAAGTTCCTGAAGGTCCTTATAAGACACCTATATCAGAAGGGCCTGAATATGAAAGTACTTGGGCACATGGCGCTAATCTTCTAATTGACGATATATCATCAATTATAAAAATGAATTACTTGGAAAATGATATGGGTTTTGATACAATAAGTTTTGGAAACACTGTTTCAACACTTATGGAATTATATGAATTAGCTAAGCAAGGTAAGTTAGATAAAGATAAAGAAAAAGAACTTATTGAATTGATTAATATGAGCGGTATTGAACCAAGTTGGGGAAATAAGGATGCAATAATACAATTAATCTATCTTGCAGCATATAGAAATAAGATAGGAGATTTGGTTGCGGAAGGAGCTAAGAGATTAGCTGAACATTTTGGAAGACCTGATGTAGCAATACATGTAAAAGGTTTAGAGTTACCCGCTTATGATCCGAGAGCGTTAAATAGCATGTCATTAAGCTACGCAACAGCTAATAGAGGAGGATGCCATTTAAGGTCTTATAGCGTAGCTTTTGATTTGATAGGTTCTCCTGAAAAGTGGGATCCATTAGCTAAAGATATAAAGAAAGTAAAAGGAGTAAAAGAACAGCAAGATTGGTTCGCAATAGTTGACTCCTTGGTAATATGCAAGTTCAACGTTTTTGGCACAGGACCATCAGACTATTTAGAAGTTTTAAAGGCAATAACTGGCTGGGAAGATATGACAGAAAATGAACTTATGACAACTGGTGAAAGAATTTATAATGCAGAGAGGTTATTCGATGTAAAAGAAGGAGAATATAAAGATACCTTGCCTAAGAGGCTTTTGGAGGAATCTTTACCAGAAGGACCAGCCAAGGGTCATACAGGAAAAGAATGGCTTGACTTCTTTTTGCCAGAATACTATAAATTAAGAAAATGGGATAACGGAATTCCAACCGAAGAAATAATAAGGAAACTAGATTTGGAGGAATTTTTAAATAGGTAATTATTTTTATGGGTGAAAAAGTGAAAATAAAAGTGAGATTCATTTTAGACTATTATAAATATATTGGTAAATTTGAACTAAATTTGGACATTCCAGATAAATTCACGTTGATTGATTTGATAGATTATATAGATAAAAACATAAAAAAGGGATTTAAAGAAAAACTATTAAATGATAATAATATCAAGTATCCTAACATGATATTAATAAATGGAAGAAGAGCTGAATTTTTTGAAAATCTGAATACAAAACTAAATGAAAATGATCAAATAATATTTTCCCCTTTAGCATATTTTGCTTTATAAGGGTCTAAAAATGAAAATAAAAATTCTCATGTTGGGAACCCTTTACTTAATTACAAAACACTTTGAAAATATAGTAGATTTTGACTTTGAACCAAAACTAATCGATGTAATAAATTATATTATCAATAAACATCCCGAAATAAAAAACCAAATAATAAACAATGAAAAGCTATTGGATAATTTATCAATATTAGTTAATGGAAGAGAATACAGATATATTAATGAAGGCTTAAATCTAATATTAAAAGATGGTGATACAGTAGCTATTGTGCCACCTGCCGGAGGAGGAATTTTTATTCAATAAACCATAAAAATTATATGTACATTTTTAATTCTTTGACTTGTCGCGCATACATTTCTGTAAAATAAAATACTGCAATAATTATTGGCAATATAGCAACAAATCCCCATCTTAAACTTGTTACATCAACCAAAATTCCTAGCATAGAAGGAAGAATAGCTCCTATTAATGACATTGTAGAGAAAAAGTAACTATTAGCAGCATTTCTTAACTTTACATCGAAAGTCCTTGATAATGTTACTATGCTTAAAGTATAAGTAAATCCATGAGGTATTCCTAAAATTAACAGAGCTATTATAAATACATAAATATTGGGAGAAATCCAGGCAACTAAGAGTCCTATTATTGTTAAGAGTACTGATAAATCTATCAAAAACTTAATATTAGGTACCGGTTTTGCAGCTAAGAATAATCTTCCAAAAAATGATGTTATAAAAAATAATGAATAAAGCAATATAGCAATAGAGTTACTAGCATGAAATACAGTTTTAGCATATATGCCGTCAAACGTAATAATAAAAGCGAAAGGAACTTGATAAGTTAAATTATTAAGGAGCGCAACTTTAAACCCATTATTTCTAACAATATTTTTAAGAGAAGAATCTGACCCTAATTCGTGTTCAGTTTCTGGAAACTTTAAAAAAGGTGATAATATGGGGACTACACTAGCAATTATTGCAAAAAATAGGAAAGATTGTTGTATTGTATAATATCTTAGTATTATACTTTCTATTGCAGGTCCAATTAATAGAGATGTGCTTAAAGAAAGAGAATAAATTGCAAGCATTCTTTCTCTTAATTTTCTGTCATCAAAAAGCCCTGCTGAAGTAATTAAGTTAGGCATTAAAGCGCCTATTGAAAAGCCTGATAGTGCTGCGACAGGCCATATCATAATGCTGTTTGAAATATAGAATAATAAAAATGTTATAGTATATACAATGCTTGACAATATAAAAAGTTTTCTTCTCGTCTTACTTTTTATTTTAGTATTGATAAAGTTACTCATTATGAACATGAATCCCATAAAAACAGTTGCTAGTAGTCCAATCTCAGTATTATTATAATTAAAGTATTCTTTAGCTAGCAGCGGCATAGTTGTACCAATCATATTATTAGAGGCTCTAGCTCCGAAAGTAATTAAAATAATAACTATAGCTATCGTCACTATTGCATTATTTAACTTTTTTGCATTACTCATTTTCATCGCCAGAAACACTATAACTGAAAAAATAAAAGCTTACATATAAATTATTTATATATAATTATAAATAGGATTTCATAGGAATATTTTATTTTTAAAAAAATTATTATTAATAGGGATTGAAATGAATAATAAACAAGATTTAAGAAATGATCCTGAAGTTGTAAAAAAGATGGCATCGCTTTTATCTCAAGGAGCTTCAATGTTAGATAAAACTTGTCCTGTATGCGGATTGCCTCTATTCAAAACAAAAAAAGGAGATATATTATGTCCAGTCCATGGGAAAGTCTATGTTGTTGAGAGCGAAGAAGAAATTAAGGATATAGAAATCGATGAAACATTAAGGTCTGTTGAATACTATGTTTCTGTAAAAATAAGAGAAATGCTAAATAAAGACGACATGAATGATATAATTGATTTATTAAAAATAATTGAATCTGTCGAAAGAATTATGACATTAAGAAAACAAAAAGATGATACTCAAAACAAAAATGAAGGAAAGAAATAATTTAATTTAAAATTTAAATGATTGAGCTATAATGCAATTTTCTTAAGATTTTCTCCCGTTTTAAAAGTCGGAGATTCAAATTGTTACGTTTCTTTATATAATATAATTCCAAACCTATTTATATCTTCTAATGCCCTATCATCAACATATGGTGATATTA
>NZ_JBMFIW010000025.1:0-22473 GCF_049974385.1 Caldisphaera sp.
TTGAACAATATCTATTAACAATGCCATACAGGGTTTAAGAGACGTTTGGATTTTATTACTTGCTATAGCTTTATTGATTGGTTTAATTATTTTTCCTTTTTTAAATGTTAATACAAAAAATATATTTAAGAACATGTGGAGTGCCTATTCACTTCTAGTTGTAGCAACAGCATCATCATTAATAGCAGGTATAATGGGCCTAACTGCAGCATGGGGGGAGTACTTGAACTTTTTAGGAGCACCTGGATTTTTTATGAGACTTATTAACGATTGGGGAGGAGCTTCAACATTTTTAAGTAATGTTGTAACATCGCATTCACATGAAATGCTTCCAGCATTGGGAGCAGCAATTGTGGCTGTTTTTGGAATTTCTCTAAATTATAATTCATATAAGGGAATTTCTAAAAGAATAATAGATGTGGGTATGATAGTTGCTATATTTGGAGTTATATCCATGACTACGATTTATATAATATCATCCTACGGTACATATGTTATTCCTACTATCGGGTCATTTGGTCCCCAAGGGGTTAATGGTATTGCATTTGATGATTCACAGACTGGGATAATTGGATGGGGTGCTTTAATAATAGCTGTAGGTCTAATAGGTTCAGGAGTTTTATCTTCAATGGTATCAACTAAAAGATACTTATCAATCCTAGAAATATCAACATGGCTTGCCACAATATTTGTTTTAATAGGTGTTGGATATCCAATAGAGCTTAACGAAGCTTTTTTTGGATTTGGAGTGAATGGAACTCCACCAACAGGAGGTCCTGGATTTATTTACGATGATTTATTTATGAGAGGTCATTTGGTATTGGCATTTTTCTTAATGCCAATATTAGCAGGTATAATTGCTTCTGTAATTGCCATTATGGAAGATAAAGACGTATCACAGATAGCTTCAAAAATACTTCTTGGTTTAGGATTAACTGGTATTATCTTAGGAGTATGTGGCTTATTGGTTTACATGATTTCCAGCGGTATAGGAGAAATATTGGCAATAGGAATCTCACTTATTGTAGTTTTTCTTTTTGCGATTCTATATATAACTTTTAAATTATTAAAAATATAATTTTTATTACTTTTTTTATTTGTTATGTATAATATATTAAAAATAAAAATGTTGTTATAAAAATAATATTTAAACTCTTTTAAATCCATAATATCAGGATAAAAGAAAACTGGGGATGAATTTGGCACTAAAAAATAGGAGAGACTTGCCTGACGTAGGAGAAATAGTAGTTGGTACAATAAAAGAAGTTCATGATTTTGGAGCTTATATGGTTATAGATGAATATAATGATTTAAGAGCTTTTTTGCCATGGAGTGAAGTTGCTACAAGAGCATTAAAAAATATTAATGATGTTATTAAAGAAAATCAAAAATTAGCAGTTAAAGTTATTAGGGTTTATAGAAATAAAGGCCAAGTTGATGTTAGTCTTAAAAGAGTAAATGATAATGAGAGAAAAAGAAAAATGATGTATTGGAAAAGAACCTTAAAGGCAATAAATTTGATTTTGATGGCAGCAAAACAAATTAATAAGTCTGAAGATGAGGCCTATAAAGAAGTCATTTGGAGATTAGAAGATTATTTTGGAGATGCTATGGCTGGGCTTGAAAACGCGAGTTTAGAAGGTAAGGAAGCCTTAAGGAGAGCTAAAGTACCAGCAGAATGGCATGATGTTTTGTTGGATTATGCTAAAAAATATGTTGAAATTAAACATGTTCAAATTAGTGCATATGTGAATTTAAAATCTATGGATCCAGATGGTATAGATAAAATAAAGAAAATACTTCTCGATATTAAGGATGAGGGTAAGAAGCATGAAGGTATTGATATAAAAATATATACTATAGGTTCTCCAAAATATAGGATGGACTTAATAGGGCCTGATTACAAAACATTAGAGAATGTTCTGGATAAGTTAAATTCAAAGGCAGAGAAAATGGCTAAGGAATTAAAAGTAACTTATTCGTTTGAGAGAATTAAGGGGCAATAAAATGAGATGGCTCATGAGAAAATGTGTTAATTGTAAAAAATATACCTTAAATCAAGATAAATGTCCGTATTGCGGTGGTCCTTTAAAAGTGCCCCATCCTCCTAAATATTCTCCAAGCGATAAATACGTTGAATATAGATACAAATTAAAATATGAAATAAAATGTTAAAAATTATGAGTTTTAAGACTTGCTTTTCTTATAATTAGCAGGATTACTTAAGTTCTTAAGGATTAAACCATTTACAGATTCTATTTCTCTACCTTTCTCTAAATATTATAGGTAGAAATCGATTCTATACTTATATCATTAATTGACTAAGGAAGTTCTAACTAAAACATAATATTTAGTAAGTAATAAAGACTCTACATACTTTAGCTCCCTATTTGGCTAAAGTTTTTGCAAATATTGTATTAATTGTTCGGCTGCTTCATCAGCTTTGTTTTCTTTATTTACAACTATCGATACGGTTGATGCATAATGCACTGCACTCGCAAATGATGCAGACCTTGCATATTCCATTAATTTTTCAATATCTCTTACAGTTCCAAAGTCAGATCTGTTTCTAGAAGTATCCTTTGTTTGTCTATTATAAATTTCATTAGCATCAGCTTCAATTACAGCAATCATGTCAGGTTTTAACTCATCTAACACATGCTTTGGAAGTCCTGGTAAGTATCCTGAAGAAGTCTTAACTATAGCATGAGTATCTATTAATAAGAATTCTTCTTCATTCAATTCCTTAAGGGACTCTTCAATTATTCTTTTTGCTGCTAATTGCTGTAGTTCGAGTTGTTTTCTTAGACTTAAATGCCTCATCTCATCTCTATTATTTACCAGTTTCTCTTTAATAGCAGTTTCGAGCATAAAAGTTCCAAAATTAACAACTTTTATCTTTAAATTCAATTTTTTGGCTTTTTCTTGTAAAAGAGACAAGACCGTGGTTTTTCCTACACCAGGAACGCCTGTTACAATTATTACTTTGAACTTGTTCCTTAAATAGCTCATTATTTTTCACCCATAATTCTTTTAATTAACGGGTATGCCTCAAGCGCCCTTTCGTAACTAATCATGGAATAGTACTGGTATATAATTCCTACTGCTAAAAGTATTCCTGCCCCTGTTCCAAACGAGCCAAATATTGCCGCAACTATAGCAATAGCTCCCACAATTAAGCTGCTTAAAACAGTTAATGGGTAAATATATTTAGACAAAACTGATTCAAGAATTTTTGGATTTCTTCTCATTCCAGGAATTTCTAATCCTCCTGATATTAGCTGTTCTGCTTGACTGCTAGGATTAAGTCCTGCAACTTCTACCCAAAGATATCCAAATAAGATCGATAAGACTAGCCAAGTTATTGCAAAAACAATTGTTTTTAACGGGTTTATTGATGCACTAATAATACCGTTCGGCGGCGATAAATAATAGACAAGGCCTGCATAACCTTTGTAAATAATAGAATTTAATCCTAAGAATCTTTCTAAAGGTGTTTCAAATAATTGTAAATCTGCAACTAATATTGCTAATAATAAGATAGGTATGTTGGTAACATATATAAACTGGAGAGGTATCCTACTTCTAATACCTCTTAACCTAGATGAAGTTACAGGTATTTCAACTCTCATACCATTTAGGTAAACAAGTAAAATTATTATTGCAAATGTGGATAGTAGACCAGTTAAATCTGGAAAACCGTTTGGCCTTGCAAATATCAGTAAATTTCTATCTATAATTAAAGCTGGAATAACGCCGAAGTCCATAGCTATATGAGGTATAAAGCCGAACATATCCCATACAACAGTTTGTGCAACTCCGGCTAGTATGAATAAGCTTATTGCGCTACCAAGTCCCCATCCTTTTTGTAATGCCTCGTCCATTAATATTACTAGATACGAAGCAAGTGTAAGTTGAATAACTATCAATATTTTTATAAATATTGATGGGCTATAACCTACTGGGAATAATTCTCCGCTAAGCATTACTACGACGCTTTCAATAATTGCCAAGAAAACAGCTAGAGTTTTCATAGCTCCTGTAAATTTAAGCTGATCATCAGGATTTGAAAGATCTATATCAATTATCTTCGCTCCTGCTAGAACCTCTAATATTAAGCCTGAAGTAACTATAGGACCTATACCTAATTGCATTAGTGTCCCAGCACTACTTGCAAATATGATGTTTTGTAAGGATATTGTACTTGTTAAGGCTTGCGTTGGGACGCCATATAATGGAATATTAGCCATAATTAAATAAATTGCCAATATTATGCCAGTCCAAGCAAGTTTTCTGTATAGAGTTAGCTTTTGTTTCGGTTTCTTCATTGTAGGTAAGTAGCTTGACCAACTTGCCAGGATATCCAAGACACCCAAGTTTTTGCACCACTAGCTTTATCTAGGATTTTCTGG
Organism: Caldisphaera sp.; assembly: GCF_049974385.1. Lineage (NCBI taxonomy): Archaea > Thermoproteati > Thermoproteota > Thermoprotei > Acidilobales > Acidilobaceae > Caldisphaera > Caldisphaera sp. The sequence goes on from NZ_JBMFIW010000025.1 coordinate 4,413, forward strand.
GAAAAGGGTATATTTAAGCTCTTTCTGTTTGGTAAATTATAATGCCAATTATAGTATCAAAAAGTAATGATAAATTATTAGTAGTATAGATATATAAAGGAAAACTAAATATAAATTTTATGAGGTGTAAAAAGTGACCTTCAGAAAAATATCTGTAATAGGGAAAGTTTTTGAAAAAAGGAATTCTGCTGTCGTTATGGTTGAGGATAAACCGATATTAATTGTGAAATACAACAACTCATTATATGGTATGGACGCCGTTTGTTCACATATGGGTTGTGGGTTGCTTACAGACGTTACTGATAATATTGCAACATGCCCATTACATGGAGCTAAATTTAATGTTTTGAATGGGGAAATGATAGCACCTCCTCAAATAAAACCAGAGGTACCATGCGAATTCAAAACAGACTCAAAGACTCCTTTAAAAACATATAAAGTTACGATAAATAATGAAGGGTTTGTAGAGATAGATTTTTAAATATAATAATAATTGATATTATAAAAAAGATTTGTTCTTTATAGATATAATATAAATTAATAATAAATAAAATTCTTATAATTAATTACGAACCTTTCATAACACTAAAACATGTATTAAGGTGTGAATTTAGTTACTTCTTTAGGTAATTTAGCTAAGGGCACATAAAAAGAATGATTTAAATACTTTTATTTTTATCTAATTTTCTTGCAGAACTTAGAAAGGGGTTAAGAAAATGGTCAATATAGAGGCAGAGGTTAAAAGCATAACACAAAGTAAATTACAAAACGCTAAAATAGTTACAGCATCTAACGAAAAACAGCAAATAAATTTCGACTTAGTAGGAGATATATTGAAACTTTCTGAAGGAGATAGACTTGAGATAATTGTAGATAAGAACAAACCTGAAAATATAGATGTATATGATTTTTGTGGACATGGATATTTGGTAAAACCAGAAAATGAATCAAAAATTACAATTCTCTCTTTGTGGGGTATTATATTTCAATTCGATCCGCCTATAGGTTTAGATGAAAATACTAAATATTATCTATGTTTAAGGAAAATTTAGTTCTCATAAAGTAACGGAAATTTTCCATATTAAATCTCCTGCATAATGTAGATTTTCAATAGCTTTGCCTTTAGATTTTTGACCTATAAGCTCTTCAATTTTTTTGCTAGAGTATAATGTTTTGCCTACCATTACAGGAACTTCTTTTTCTTGGTCAAATGATGCTATTATCGAATTTTCATTAAATTCTCCTTTTACAGATTTAATCCCGGGTAGCATCAAATCAGCCCCTCTTGATACAGCGTTTGTTGCCCCTCTATCTATAATAACTCCATTAATCCATTGATAACCTCTCTTTATCAAACAAAGTAAAGTAGGAAACATTAATCCATTTGCCTTTACAACGCATGGAATTCCATTATCTAAGTAAATATCTATGTTTTCATAGCTTGCTATCTCTACTTTCTCCCATTGCATGGGAATTTTTGGAAACTCTCTAATTATTACTTCTTTTAATTCTTTTACTTCTTTTTTCGATAAAGGGTGTCTTTTAGTAATTCTAATTTTTTCTGACAATTTAATATCCCCCATTATTTTGTTTGTAAGGTAATGTTTAAAATTTTATGAAAAATTCAAAGCAAGATTAGAATAAATTAGAATATTTCTTTTCCAGATTTGATAATCTTTGCAGCATCTAGTGCAAAATAAGTTATAATCATATCAGCCCCAGCCCTTTTTATAGATATTAGAGGCTCTATGATAGATTGTACTTCATCTAATAAGCCATTTTTAACAGCGCTTCTTATCATAGCATATTCCCCGCTTACATTATATGCTGCTAAAGGTATTTCTGGATAATATTGCTTAACAAGTTGTATAACATCTAAATAGAGAAGGGCAGGCTTAACCATTATTATGTCAGCGCCCTCTTCTATATCAAGCCTTACTTCTTTTAAAGCCTCTTTTGCATTTCTTGGATCCATTTGATAGCTTTTTCTATTACCAAATCTTGGAGCAGAATCAACAGCTTCTCTAAACGGGCCATACATAGAGCTTGCATATTTAGCTGAATAAGCCATTATGCCAACATCGCTAAAACCTGTTTCATCCAATGCTTCTCTAATTGCTTTTACTTGACCGTCCATCATACCCGATGGAGAGATGAAATCTGATCCTGCTTGCGCCTGGGAGATTGCTATTTTTTGATAAACTTTTAATGTAGAGTCATTATCTATAATGCTACCTCTTTTGGAATTTAAGGGGATACCACAATGGCCATGAGTTGTATATTCACATATACATAGATCAGTGAAGATTATTGGATCCCATCCAATTTCTCTTCTTATATTTCTAATAGCCACCTGAACTGGTCCGTCTGGAGCATATGCTCTTATACCATCCTCATTCTTAATTTTTGGTATACCAAAAATCAAAAATGAGTGAATGCCCAAATTAATTGCTTCATTTATATAGTTTACAAAATAGTTTGAATCTGGAGGATAAGTTAGGTGTCCCTCTAGTCCTGGGGTTTCTATAGGTTTATCTATAGACTCATTAACAAATACTGGAAGTATTAGCTTTGATGTATCTAGATAGGTCTCAGAAATTAGGTCTCTTAAATATCTTATTGATCTTAATCTCCTTGGTCTTATTCTTGGGAACGAGGCCAAATATATCACCTCATATTTCTCTTATAATATTCTATTATTAATTCTGATATATCACCTTTGTACGAATCATGCATTAAATTAAATATAGGCCTCATAGATTTTTTGGTAAAGCTTTCGAATGCTATTCTCAGAGCATCATCTAAATTCATTCCTTTATTTATATTTTTCTTAGTTTGTTCTATTTCATTTTTAATAATAGAATCTATATACTTCATTATTTCTGAGATACTTTCATCGATATACCTTTTTCTCAAATAGTCAATTAACTTTCCTGTTTCCTCTTCTATTATTTTTTCTACAAGAGGTATTTGGCTCATCCTATGAGTAAAGTTTTCTTTTACTATCTTTTCTACGCTTTCTAAATTATAGACTGTATCGCTTTCTAAAGCATTAGGTGTGGAAATGTCTATAATTAAATTATTGTTGTTTAATAATTCTTTTAAAAAGTCAAAAGGCCCTCCTTTAATTGCAATCAAAACAATATCATATTTTTTGTTAACTATTGAATTAAGATCCTCAATTTCAAAATTGCACCTATTATTTATTAGCATCTTTGCTTTTTCCTTAGTTCTATTGGCTATTGTAATTAATTTGGGATTATATTTTGAGCATATATGATCAATCATTATTTTGGCAGCATTGCCTGCTCCAATTACTGCTATTTTTTTATTATCAAGAGTGCCTAAGATTTTTGATCCAAATTCCACTGAAGCTTGGGGATATCCCAGAACTCCCTTTGATATATCGGTTTCGTTTCTAACCCTTTTACCAACTATTATTGATTGATGGAAGACTGAATCAAGCAATCTGCTTGAATAACCCATATTTTTTGACTCTTCCCATGCGTTTTTAACTTGAGATAATACTTCAGTTTCTCCTATAATTGCAGATTCTATTCCCGAAGATACTCTAAATAAATGTATTGCAGATTCTATTCCCGAATATTTATGAAGGTATTTAGTATAAATACCTAGGCTTTGATTTAACTCATCTAGTAGAACATCTTCATTTGTTGAATCTACATATATTTCAAATCTATTGCATGTTGAGAGTATCACTAACCCTTTTACTATATTGAATATGTTATTATAAATTTTTTCTTTAATTTCACCGAGCTTTACTAAATCGTAGAAGCAAGAATCTTTGTATGTTATTGAATAAAGCTTTAAATTATTTATGTCGTATTCTTGGTTATTCATCACATGCACCTACAAGACTTTAACAATCATCTAACATTAAGCGCATTTTATATAAAAAATTTATTTTAATATATACATTTATATACGTTCGCTTATAAAAACAAGCTTTAGTTTTATTTTTGAAAAATTATTTTATTTATTAGGTGGTAGCTAATGATAATAATATATCACGATCCAGGAAATGAAAATGAAGCAGAAAAGTTTCTAAAATTAATGAAAGAAAATAATATAGAAGCAACTATAATTCCAGTTTCTAAAATTAATGAGTTAATACCAAAAGATAATGAAATAATAATTTCCTTGATACCTTTTAGAGGAGGACATAATGAGAGTATAAAAGAAATAGCAGATCATTACAATGCTAAATATATAAAAATACCCTTAGAGATGATATATGTAAATTTGAAAAAATATTTAAGCGATAAAAAATGTAAAGATGTTTGCTTTTTATATTGGAATGCTAAAAGGTATGTAGAGCTTCAGGAAGAAGATTTAGATAAGATTAGGCAAGCAATAAAAAACGAATTAGGCATAGAAAGCTATTCGAATTGTGAAGAATGCCACGATTGCTTTATTGCATTAACATTAATGAAAGGTAAAATTTCTGAAAAAGCGCTTAGTTATTATAAAAATTGTAAATCGAATTTTGTCTTAGAAGATATATTAAGTGTAATAAAAGAAGACTTAGTTAAATGGATTAAGAGTATAAGGGATGCGGGGGGTGGGGTTTGAACCCACGCAGGCCTACGCCAACGGGTTCTGAGCCCGTCCCCTTTGGCCAGGCTCGGGCACCCCCGCGCATTTAATTAATATGCAATCATCTCATATATAATTTATAATTGATCTTTGTTTTAAAGTGGTAATTTGCTATAATGCATAAAAAGCAAAAAATATTATACTGCAAAAAACAATGAAATAAAATAGCCCCTATGACAGACGCTCGCTATTTCTGAGATAAGTGCATGATGATCAACGGGTCTGTGAGGGGCGGTTTAGATATTTATTTTGGATTGGTCTCATGCAATCAGATTAAAAGGTTTTGTTTTTAATCTTTAATTAAATTAATTTAGATAGGATGTGGACCCGTAGCCTAGCCAGGATTAGGGCGTCGGCCTGCGGAGCCGAAGGTCGGGGGTTCAAATCCCCCCGGGTCCGTGAAATCATTATTATAAAATAAATTTAGAATTTATGTGCCTTTTTGGTGCATATGTAGAATGAGTTTGAAATGTTTGTTAACTGGGGAGTTAACAATAACAAATTATTTATATGTCTTGCTTCATGAATTTCATATTTTTGTTAATAAATAGGCATAAGATTTATTAATATGAAGTTTTCATGCATTTATAAATAACTTCATTTATATTAAATTAAAGGGATGATAGTATGCAATCAAGTACTAAAGCAGTTCCAGGAAAGGGAATTGTTATAGTTTCTATAATAGTAGCTATCTTATTTGCATTGATTATTTTATACGCAGGTTATGTAATTAATACATTGCCTTCAAGCTATTTCACAAACTTAACTAAAGCTTATAGTAGTTTTCCAGCAATAAATTTAACAGGAACTGGTTTGAAAGGCTTTCTATCAAACGTTTTATATGGCTACGGTATAGTATTTTTAATTCTCGGATTACTTGGAATTCCCTTTGTATATATGCCGTTATCCCATAATCTACCTGAGAAGGCCTCAGGTCCAGCTTTAGCTATAGGTATAATAGAAATAATCGTTGGCCTAATAACAATAATTTTTATAATACCTGGAATATTAATGATAGTTGCATGGTACCAAATAAGGAAATTTAATCGTGAAATGGCTTTGCAATCAGCTATACATCAATAGTTCAAATTTTTATATTAAGCATCTTATATAAAAAAGGTATAAATCGTGAGTAAGCAAAGAAGAAGACAAGGAGATAAAAATGAGTAAGTCAAATATTTGTAGTTTATGTGCAAACTGGAGGCCACACGTTCAATATCCTTTCATAGGACTTTGTATTAAATTCGGAAAGTTAACTGTAGATGATGATTCTTGCGAATTCTTCGAAGGTATAAAGTTAAAAAACAACGAGTTTTATTGGGTTCCTGAGATTAAAACCAGAGTTTTTGGTGAAGAAGCAAAAATACTTAACCATAAGGGATACAAGGTTTACATAGGTGCTTATGTAGATCCTGATGTTAGAGAGGAAATATATGGAGCATTTTAGTTCCTATAAACTATATTTTTACATCATATGGTAGGAGTTTGAAATGCAGGAAATAGTAGAAAAAGGATTAATTAATAAAAAATATAGAAAAAGTATGATAAAAGTAGCGTTATTTTATCCCTCAATTTATAGTGTTGCTATGTCATCTCTAATATTTCATAAAATATATTTTCTGATTAGTGAAATTGAAGATATTTATTTGGAAAGATTTTTTATGCCACATCTATATGGAAAACCAGTGCCGTTAAGAAGCTTTGAAAATGGAATGCCTTTGAAAGATTTTGATTATATTATAATACCTGTTCATTACGAATTAGATTATGTCAACATAATAAAGGCTTTAATAGGTAGTAATATAGAGATTATTTCAAGTAAAAGAAATAAGCCTAAAATTATAATTGGAGGACCTACTATAACTGCAAACCCAGAACCTATAGCTGATATTGCCGATATAGAGATTATTGGGGATCTAGAAGCTGTATGGAGAAAATTGGTTGACATATTTTATAACGAAAAAATTGAGCCAGGTCGTGGCTTATATGTTCCCAGTTTGGGAAAACATGAAGTAGAGGTTGCATATTCAAATAATTTTGATTCTTCCACTAAAAGAATTCTAACTAAAGAGACCATATTTACATTAGGAGTTGAAGTAATGAGAGGATGTCCTTTCAATTGCACCTTTTGTATGGAAAGCTACATTTCAAAGCCAACGAGATTCAGAAAGGAAGAAGAAATTATAAACGAAATTGAAGAATTAAATAAAAAATATAATGAGAAAGTATCTCTTATAGGTCTCACAATAAATTCTCATCCTAAATTCAAGTATATCCTAAGGGAGGCTAAAAATAAGAATTTAAAAATATCATTGCCTTCACTAAGAGCTGAATTACTTGATGATGAAACAATAGGATTATTATCAGATTTGGGCCAACTAACTTTGACTATAGCGCCAGAAAATTCTGAAAGAGTTAGATATGCATTAGGAAAAGAAATTTCTGATGAAGAAATAATAAATACAGCTAAAATTGCTGCAAAATATAACCTGAATCTAAAATTGTATTTTATAACATCGATTCCAGGAGAAAAAGAGGAAGATTTGAAAAGTATTGCTAATTTAACAAAACTTGTAAAAATGGTTGGAATTAAAAAGATGCATTTGAGCGTTAATCCTTTAATAATAAAGCCAAGAACTCCCCTTCAATGGTTACCTATGGAGAATGAAGATAAAATGGATGAAAAGATTAATTATATAAAGAAAAATTCTTATTATGAGGACTTCACTACCTATGACCCATATCTAGCAATAATTCAAGGCTCTATAGCATTATCTGATAGAGATGTACTAAAGTACTTAATTGAGGTTTCAGTAAATGGAAACAATAAAGTAAATTGGAGAAATATAATGAAGAAAGGATTATCTAGCATAGCTTTTAAGGAAAGAAATGAGCCATTTCCATGGGACCATATTAAAGGATTTATTGATAATAAATTCTTAAGGGAAAGATTTTTAATGTTTCGTAAAAGAATTGGTTTATTTTAATAGATGCTCTTGGTTTATTAAAAAAATAAAAAGGAAGATTTTAAATAATCTGGTTGTGTCTAATAGCTAGGAGGAGAAAATCATGTCAGAAAATTCGCATTTGCAATCCAACACGTTCAAAGTAATAGGAGATTATTTAAATTCGAGCGTATTGGTAAAAATGAAAGGAAATAGAGAGGTTAAAGGTATATTAACTAGCTATGATCAGCATTTAAACCTTATATTAGACAAGGCAGAAGAGCTTGAAGGAAAGAATTCAAGGCCATTGGGATTAGTGCTTTTAAGAGGAGATAATGTAATAGCAGTTAGTCCTGCAGGGTGATTTTTATGACAAAAGGAACTCCTTCAATGGGATTACATAATAAAGGAAAAACTCATATTGTATGTAGAAGATGTGGTAGAAGATCTTTTAATGTAGCAAAAGGTTATTGTGCCGCATGTGGATTCGGTAAGAGTAAAAGAATGAGAAAATATAGCTGGCAAAATAAAAAGGTTAACAGAGTAAGAATTGTCTAGGTGTAAGTTTTGGAAGCTAGATGGGATAAGAATAGAGAAAAATTAAAGGCTATACTTGAAAAGAATAATTTGGACGTACTAATTTTGACAGGTAAAGAAAATATCACATATGCAACGGGCATTAGAGATCCAACAGAAGTATTGATAATCTCAAATAAATGCCAAGATTATTTGCTTACTTCAACACTTGATTACTTTAGGATGCTTAATAGAGCGCCAAAAGATATTTCATTAAAAGCCTTTTACAGGCCAGGGGAAAAAGGTACAGAGCCTCCAATATCAAAATCAGATTTAATAGAAGGTGGTTTGTTAGAAGCTATAAAGGGCATTTCTACACAATGTGGAAATAAAATATCATCCGATTTATTATGGTCAAATTATACTGTAGGAAAGTATTTAAGCGATGAAATTAAGGTTCAAGACGTTAGCAATGATATAATTAAGTTAAGAGAAATTAAAGATGACTGGGAAGTAGAGCATATAATTGCTTCTATAGATGCATCAGAAAAAGCTCTAAGACAAGCTCTTGATATTTTAGACAATAATCCAACTGAAAATGATGTTGAAGCAGCTTTCTATTCATCGTTAATGAGCCAAGGTGCATGGGCAGAAGCTTTTCCAACTATAGTTGGTTTTTATGAAAATACTGCGCTTCCTCATTACAATCCGGGAAATGTAAGATTACAGAAACCAGGGCCTGTATTAATTGATTTCGGAGCTAATATGAATGGATATTTGAGTGACATGACAAGATCTTTGTGGTATGGCGAAGGTGGAAAAGATTATAAAAAATTAATTGAGATAGTTGCTGATGCTCAATCTAATGCTATAGATATAATAAAACCTGGAGTTGAAGCATGGGAGCCTGATAAAGCTGCAAGACTGGTATTTGATAAAGAGAATATAACAAGGTATTTCAATCACGGTCTTGGTCATGGTGTTGGAGTGGAAATTCATGAAGCACCATATTTGAGGCCAAATTCAAAAGATGTATTGGAACCGGGCATGATAGTTACAGTTGAACCTGGAATATATTATCCAGGTTTATACGGAGTCAGAATCGAAGATATGGTCTATATAACTAAGAATAAAGCAAGGTTAATTACTAAGTTTTCTAGAATCTTATTCTAAGTATGCTATTAAATTTTCTGATAAAAATTAAATAAGTATAGTTTATTTAAAATAAAATACTTATTAGGAATTTTATTGGATTTAGCTTTTAAAGTTAAGAATGTATTTATAAATAGGGATTCAAATGAATAGAATTAAGTTAGTTATGCATATAAGTTATGATAATCAAGAATCATTAAAGAATTTGTTTTCAAGCATATATAGTGTTTTAGATACAGCAAAACAATCACAAATAGATGTTGAGGTTGTTATTACTGATAGAGGTGTTATTAATTTTTTAAAAGGAAATGTAGATAAATATACATATGAAACTGTAATGGAACTTATAGGATCTGGTGTTAAATTTAATGTATGCAATATATCGTTAAGATCCCTTGGTATATCGTTTAATGATTTAATAAGTGGTCTAAACAATGTTGAATCAGGCATTCTAAAAATAATAGAATTGGTAAATAATGGTTATGTTTATATAAAGCCATGATTTCTAATTTTTTCCCACCAATATTAAAATCATCTACAAACAATACACAATCTACACTTTATTAATTTTATGTTGCAAATATTTTTATAGTAATGTATTCACAATTATAAATGAGGTGACAAGTATGGCAATTAGTAAAGATCCTTATGTAGAGGCTAAGAAGCAACTTAGAAGCGCGGTCGATATCTTAGGTTATTCTGAAGAAATATATGAGATGCTTGCAACTCCAGAAAGAATAGTTCAAGTTAAGATACCAGTTAAAATGGATAATGGGAGCTTAAAGATATTTACTGGTTGGAGGGTGCAACACAATAGTGCATTAGGTCCCTATAAGGGAGGGGTTAGATATCATCCAGAAACAAATCTAAGCGAAGTAATGGCATTGGCAATGTGGATGACTTGGAAGAATTCATTAGCTGATATACCATATGGCGGTGCAAAAGGCGGTATTCAAGTCGATCCCTTCCAATTGAGTCCTAGAGAGCTTGAAACTCTATCAAGGAAATATTTCGCTGGTATAAGCAAGTTTGTAGGAGTTGATAGAGATGTTCCAGCACCTGATGTAAATACTAATCCACAAACGATGGCCTGGTTCATTGATGAGTATTCAAGTAGGTATGATGCGCAGATTTATGGGGTTGTAACTGGTAAACCTTTAGAATTGGGTGGTTTACAGACTAGAATCTTTTCAACAGGTCTTGGTGTTGCAACTGTCGCTAGAGAAGCGGCAAAAAAGGTTTTTGGTTCAATAGAAGGGAGGACTGTGGCAATTCAAGGTTTTGGTAATGTAGGATTCTATACTGCTAAGTTTTTAAATGAAATGGGGGCTAAAGTAATTGCAATATCAGATGTTAAAGGTGGTATCTATAGCAGTAAGGGTTTTGATGCAGATGAAATTAAAGCTGTATTAGATAAAAAGAAGAGTATGTTCGTAGTGGATTATCCAAATTATGAAAAGAAAATAAGTAACCAAGAATTATTAGAGCTTAATGTTGATATATTAGTACCTGCAGCAATAGAAAATGTAATAACAGAAGAAAATGCTCCAAGAGTTAAAGCTAAGCTAATTGTTGAAGGTGCTAATGGACCAACATCGCCTGAAGCTGAAGAATATTTAACAAAGAAAGGAGTTGTAATAGTTCCTGATACGCTTGCTAATAGTGGAGGAGTTATAATGAGTCATATAGAATGGGTAAATAACAGAATGGGCGGATGGATTACAGAAGATGAAGCAAAGAATAGATTAATACAGAAAATGGAAAATAATTTGAATATGATTTGGAAGTTCTGGGATAGTAAACTAGATCACGAGAAGCACAATTTAAGAATGGCAGCTTACGGAATTGCAGTAGATAAAGTTGTAAGGGCTATGAAGCTAAGAGGTTGGATTTAACTATATTATTTATCAAATCTATTAATTCTTTTTTATTTAATGCACTTATTTTATAATAAGCTTCAAAGTTTAGTTTATTTGCTGATTCATTGATTGCTTTTTCTACATCTTTTATTTCAATTTCATTTAACAAATCTATCTTGTTTATTATCAAAATAATTTTTTTATTTAATATAATACTTTTGATATCGTTTATTATGTTTATTTGTTTATCCAAATTCATGTACGCCTCTTTAGATGGATCCATTAAAAATAATATAAGGCCATCAAGATATTTCAATGCACTGATAGCTTTTCTTTCTATTTCATTCATCTCATTTATATTTCTATCTAATAATCCTGGTGTATCAATTACTTGGATAACTTGTCCATTATCTAGAGTAAAATGGCCTATAATAATATCTTTTGTTGTAAAAGGATATGAAGCAATCTTTGTTTTTGCGTTCGTGATTGTTGAAACTATCGTAGATTTTCCTGCATTAGGAGGTCCAGCAACAATTAATGTTTTTCTATATGGGTCTAGTCCAGGAAAAGAAGACATAGTTATAACAAGGTTTCTTAGATATTCTAATGATTTACTACATTTTTTAATAGATGATATCATTCTTCCTCTAGCTTCTCTAGATAAAGATTTCATTTCTTTCGAATTATTTGCAGCCAAGATTTCATTTCTATAATTTATCCAAAATTTTTTTAGTAATGTTCTAGACTTTTTAATACATTTTATTGATTCATAAATCTTTTTTTTATCATAATTTACTTCAATAAGCCCCCAATAAAAATGATGCAAGTTTTTTAACAATTTTTCTAATTTTAATACAGATAAAGTTTTAGAATTTATAACATTATAAACGAGCTCAATAGACATTATTTCTCTTTCGTATTCTTTACCCCCTTTTTTCTGATACCTTGACTTTATTTTTTCTAATATTTCATTGTATAGAGGTATTTGAATTTCTTTAGCAAACCCTGCTGGATCCATAATCGTTTCTTTCAATTTTCTTCCTCATAGATGAGTCTAATTTTACCTTATTAAGTTTAATTTTATTTGTTTAAAAGTTTTTTCCTTACTTTGATTTCATATTCATTTATGAGATCCTTGTGTTTACGTATTATATTTTTTAAAGTTATTTTAGATATTTTAAGTTCTTTTGATGTTAACAGAATTGAATTTTCTTTAGAATAGCCATAAGATCTATATAAAGCATAAAGGGCTATTGCATATTTATTTCTTTTTGTTCTAGATTTAAGTACAGGAAAATCATTTAGAATTTGATAAGAAATTTTAAAATCTTTGTTATCATTAATTTTATCAACTTTTTCATCAATAATAGATGATATACTCGATATACCATGATAATTTGTCTTAATAATTTTTCCTCTTTTTATTGCTTTCCTAATTTTATCTTCTAAGATCATATTATAATCCTCATTATAATATAAAACTTCTTCTCTATTTTTTTGATGTCTTATTTTATTTTTTTCATAAAAATATTGGCTATTATCATCAATTAAAGTTTGGATAACTGCTCCGCAATTTTGGCAAACTAAGTAACCAGTTTCATTGCTCCATGCTAATCTATATGATTTGCAATATGGACATCTTAATATATTGTCATTCATTTTTACCACAATTTTATTTTATATAAATAGTATTAAGTAAAGTTTTAATTGCACTATATAATTTAAGGGAGGGAGCAAATTATTAGAAAATAGCGAAACAATTAAAAAGTATTACTGGGCAATTCTCTTTAGAATTTTTAAAATACTATAGCATTAGGGGGAAAGAGTTGTCAAAAATAAACATACCTAGAGTAAAAACAAACATATCAAATATTAATGATGCATTTAACCTCTTTTTACGAGAGTTAGAAGTTTCAGGTGCTTCTCATCTTACTATAAAATCCTATAGAGTAGCAATAAAAAATTTCATAAGTTACATTGGAGAGGATAAAAAAATCAGTGATATTAGCTCCGAGCTATATTTAAATTGGCTTTCTAACCTGAAGAAATTAATGTCAAAGAAAACAGGCAAGAATTATGAAACTACACTTCATTATTATTCTATATTTGTTAGAAGGTTTATTAATTGGTTGGGCATAGATGATGATTTACCTATAATGTCAAATAAGAGGCTTAGTTTCAGCAATGCATTGAGTTGGGAAGAAATAACAAGGCTTGCCTCCTCTATTAGGGATTTAGATGATCTCTTAATAATATCAGTTATGTCAGAAACAGGATTAAGAGTAAGAGAGCTTTTAAATTTAACATGGGATGACATTAATTTTAATACTGGGCAAATAAGAGTTCAAGGCAAATATAACAAAGAAAGAATAGTTTTCATCGGCCCCTTAAGTAGGCAAGCTCTATTGCAAGCTTATTCTTTATATAAAGATAAGAGGAAGAATGTTATTGATTTGACATATCAAGCAGTTTACAAAAGATTAAAAAGCTTAGCCATTAGAGCAGGCATTGATCCAAAAAAAGTTAGACCTCATGTATTAAGGCATACCTTTGCAACGGAAGCTTTGAGGAGGGGAATGAGTTTACCCGCTCTACAAAGATTGCTGGGACATAGTGATATTAAAGTTACGCAACTATATTTACATTTAGTAAATGATGATGTTAAGAGGGAATATAATAGATTGTTTGCTCAACAAAATTTCGTGCAAGACTATCAAGGCTTTCCAACACCTTATTATTCCAATAGACCATAAGTTGTTTATTATTAAATTTTTATAAATAAATTATATAATTTTAAAGCTTTTATAATTACTTATTTTCAACTTTTGTATGATTATAGTATAGCATTTAAAACTCTAATTCCCTAATTAGATTATCTATTTTGTTTCTAAGCATTATTAATTTTTCTTTATCTACTTTAATATTTTTCTTATCTTCTTTAATTAAGCTTTCAAAAAAACTTAGAAAATCATTAATTCTTTCAATAATGTATTCAGGATCTGGCGAATAATAAAATGCAGTCAAGGTTACTTTTGCAAATTCTCTGCCTTCGCTTGTCAGTTCATACTTACCTTCCTGGTTTTTAAATACTATGCCCTCATTGATAAGTTCGTTAACTATAGGATAGAGGCTCCCAGGAGAAGGTCTCCAAGCTCCATTAGTAACTAGTTCTATCTCATTCATAAGCTCTACCCCATTAAGGGGTTTTTTATAAAGCAAAGATATTATCATTGGTCTAAGCCATCCTCTATGCCTCCATGCTCTTGCCCATCCAGGTTGATATCTTCTCCTCCATTCCCAAAACGACATATTTTTCACATCTTTTTATTTATCTTCTGGTAATAAATAATTATTTAATTCTTTTAAATTTTACTTATAATTTCTTGGATTCTGTTCTTGAGAGCGTTGGAAAAATCTTCATTATTTATTATAATGCTTATTACTTCGTAAGTAGGACTAGGAAGTCCAATTATAACAGTATTACATCCAACAAATAAATCCATAAATACTGCTTTGCTTTTTACTATTTTAAATCCATGTTTTTCTGATTCTTCAATATATTTTTGTTCAATTTTTGTATCATATGGTATTAGTAATGTAGCTCCGCTTCTTGTTGTTGATATTATTTCATAAAGTAATGGCCACAGATCAACAAGTTTGTCAAGTACTTTATATACCATGAAAAAAGGTTTCTCATCGCATTTTCTGACAATAGCTGTAGTATTTCCTATGGTCTCTTTGACACCGTATATTATTTTAACTTCATCAAAAACTTTAGTTTTTGTTATATTAGACAAGGCTTTACCTAAGCTTTCTAATTCTCTAGCTCTAATGTTTGCATCAACAATCATATTTTGAGCTATTGCTTGTAAGGATGATGATGGGTCGACAACTTCATAAAAATTTTCTTCTTTTGCAGTGATTAAACCTTTCTTCTGCAAGTTCTTTAGCACATCATAAACTCTCTGAACTGGTATATTAGAATTTTTAGCTATATCGACTGGTTTTGATTTTCCAAGTTTAATTAGCGTTACATAAGCGCTTGTTTCATATTTGTTGAGTTTTAATACTTCTTTAACCTTTTTTACAATCTCTGTTAAATCTTCGCTCATAATAGATCCCAAATAAAATATAATAAATTAAATTAAAAAGCATTAATAATGATTGTTCTAAACTTAAATTATGGACCCGCAGCTCAGCCAGGATAGAGCGCTGGCCTTCGGAGCCAGAGGTCCCGGGTTCAAATCCCGGCGGGTCCGTGCCAAGTCATATATTCTATATAAATATGTATTACAAATTCATATTACCCAGTATATTTTAATTCTTTAATTATAATTGATTGAAACAACAATATTATATTTATAGTATTAAGTGTAGTATTAGTGAAATCTATTTAATATTTAGTTATGATAAAATAAGCGGCAAACCTTGTCTTTTAAAATGGCAATACTTTTAAGATTTATCTTAAAAATAAATTAGAAGATAATATCAGCAATCAAATTGGATATGCTTTTCTGAAAAGTATAGTAAACCTCTACTTTTTACCAATTAAAAAAGGTTAAGTTTTCTCCCTTAGATCAAATTTAAGCATGAAGAGTTGAAGTGATTTTACTTTCAAATACCTAAGGAAAGAATAAAAATAGTTTCCATTAAAGAAAATTAATCCTTGAGACTTCAAGAATTAGTCCTTCACAGCAAGAAATAGGTTATATTTAAAAGCTTTATATATTTTTTATTATGAAATAATTAATACCATTAAATTAAAATGGCTATAAAGTTTTTAATTTTAATAATATTAATAAATGCAGTGAAGATGGTGAGCTAATTGAAGGAAAGGCCTATATTAGCTATACATACTGGAGCTGGTACATGGAAAAATGTTGATGATATAAATCAAATAGTTGATATAATTAAGGATTCATTAAATGCTGGTTACGAGGCATATAGAAATGGAAACTGCTTAGATATTGTGACGAGTTCTATAGAGGTTATGGAAAACTCTAATCTTCTAAATGCAGGATTAGGTAGTACACTCGATATTGTAGGAAATATAACTATGGATGCTGGGTTAGTGAATGGTAATTCAATGAAATCAGGTGCAGTTGCAGCGGTATCATACCCTAAAAATCCAATAAAGTTAGCTAGGTTTGTTTTGGAAAATACACCTCATTTAATTTTAGCGGGACAATATGCTGATGAGCTTGCAAAAAGAATTAATATAGAAAAACATCCAGGCCCTTCAGAAAGATCAAAAAAGCTATGGAAAAAATTAAAGGAGAAAGCTGAAGATAAATTTATTATTGAAAGAATTAAAGCAGCTAAATTAGTTGGCTATGATACAGTTGGGGCAGTTGCTATAGATAAAGACAATTGCCTTTCTTCTGGAGTTAGCACAGGTGGAGTGAGCTTAAAATTACCAGGTAGAGTAGGAGATAGCCCTATTTTTGGTGCAGGCTTTTATGCTAACAAAAAGATGGCTGTAGCAGCAACTGGAATTGGAGAAGTAATAATAACATCACTTCTTTCTTATAGTGTTTCACGAAACTATGAAGCTAATGAAGATTTAATCAATTCAATGAATTTTTCAATTGAAGAAATAAATAAAAAGTTTGGGAAAGATACTGTGGGTATTATAGGGATAGACTATAAAGGTATGGTTTGTGGAGTTTTTAATACAGAAGCAATGCCATGGGGATATATTACAACAGAAGGAAAGATTTTTATTAGAGGGCTTCCGTGATGTTAATTTAAAAGGTATTTTAAATTAATTAATATTAAATTTGATCTAAATGTAATAGTTACAAACTTCTAATTCTATCAATAATATTTTAGGATTACAAATAATTTGTTTTTATTAGTTCCAATAATATTAAAATTTATTTTGTTTTATATAAAAATATAAGCCCTCTTTTGAAACTTATATGAAATTTAATATAGCTAAATATTTAATATTTAAGTGGGTAAGAATGAATTATTTGCCGAGAATTGTTTGATTAATAGATTAGTTTAAAGAAAAAATACTATATTTTTTATCATGAACTTTTATAAACATTTCTTTTTACATAATTTAGTTAGCAAGGTGGGTTAGTATTGAGTAGGAATAATAGATCTGTCTCAAAGGGAGTTATAGTGGGTGTTATTATTGTTGTAATAATAATAGCCGCTGCTGGAATATATGTTGCAACTAGAAAACCCTCTGTAACCACTTCTACAACCACTTCTACAACCACTTCTACAACCACTTCTACAACCACTTCTACAACCACTTCTACAACAACATCTGTTTCTTCCTTATCTCCAGTTGCAGTCTCAACATATGCAACTGTTGCAGGAACACCAATTAATTTTGTATTATCTTCATTTACTCCATCAAGTAATAAATATGCATTGTTTTATCCAGGTAATGGTAAAGTAATAAACACAACATCACAATACGTTAACGTAACATATAATTACCCAGGTCATTACCTAGTTTACTATAACGTATATCAAAATGGAGTCTTAACAGGTTCATCATTATCAAATCTAATAGAAATAACAGTTGCACCAAGCATACCTGAAAGCTTAGCTCCATTAGTTACAGTCCCAACAATTACTTTTAACATAACAAGAAACCCAACAGCACCTGTTTTCACAACAGGTGAAACTGTTTATCTATCAGGAGGTTTCTTACAGCCACCATCAGGTCAAAACATGACAATATATGAATATGTATGGAATTTTGGTAATGGACAAACACAAACAGTTATGGCAATAAACTCTACAGGTTATGCAGAGCAAGTCGTTTTAACAGGCTCTGGAAATACAAGCTATATAGAACCTTCTATAAATCCAGTTAACGTAACATATAGTTCACCTGGTCTATATGCAATATCATTAACAGTTGTTACTAAAAACGTATCATCAGGAAAAACATATAATTATACAACATATCAAACAGTTGCAGTATCAGCATCTAGCTTACCATTTTCA
>NZ_JBMFIW010000026.1:0-22335 GCF_049974385.1 Caldisphaera sp.
ATTAAGCACCATAATTAAATTCACATACAAAGTATATAAACTTCACGGTTTATCGGAAACTGTTGACGACGGCTTTTGTTAATTTTTATTATAAATTAATTTTTAAAATTTTGTGTCTATAATCTTCTCTTAACAGGAAAAAGAGATAAGGTAATACAGCCCTAAATATATATGATAAGACAGGTCGGTGTTAGAGTATGCCCAGAAAAATATTTAGTTCAAAAGGAAGGTAATACAGCCCTAAATATATATGATAAGACAGGTCGGTGTTAGAGTATGCCCAGAAAAATATTTACTTTAGCTAGACATAATATACCTACGCTAAATATGTTAGGTGAATTTAAGTAGGGGTGTAAATATGTCATCAAATGAGGCTGAGCAATTAAAAATAATTAAAGAATCAACATTTAAGCCAGAAATTGAAATGGAGGCTAGAAAGCTTTTATTAAAAGAAATTTACGAAGCTGTTTTAAAAGAATATAATAAAAGAGCGCCAAATGGCGGCATGTTAGCTGATATTCCACAATGTGTAAAAGATTTTGTAGAAGGTAAAAGGGATGAACCATGCGAAGACGATTTGAAATTTACTTATAATGCAATAAAAGTATTGCAATCAAGATATATGGTGAAAAGTCAATTACTAAATCCATTAGAAACACCTTCTATGGTTATGAGAAGAGTGGCTGAGGGTTTGTCTTCTAGAGCAGATAAAGAAAAGCTTTATAATTTATTGATAAATGGCAAATTCATGTTTAATTCTCCAACATTATTTAATATGTTCTCTGATGGAGCTAAAGGAGCTTTAAGTGCTTGTTATGTTACACCAGTATTTGATAGTATGGAAGGCATATTAGATGGAGTTAAGGTTCAAGCTTTAACTTTTAAATATGGAGGAGGCCAGGGTTTCAGCTTTTCTGAGCTCAGGCCTAGAGGAGATATTGTTGCTGGAACAAGTGGAGTGGCAAGTGGGCCATTAAGCTTTATGAGGTTGTATGATGTTGCAACGGATGTTGTTAAACAAGGGGGCAAGAGAAGAGGGGCCAATATGGGTATATTACATATTTGGCACCCTGATATATACAATCCGAAATATGATTCGTGGCAGGCTTTAGCAAACACTTTACCTCCTCAAGTTAGAGCATTTATAAAGGCGGTTAAGGATGCATTTGATCAAATAGAAAAAGATGAACTATACGAGGTAAATCCAATATTAAAAGAAATGGCTGAAAAACTTTCAAAGGAAGGTTATTATATGCCAGAAGATGCAGGTTTTATACAATCCAAGAAAACTCCAATGCAGGACTCATTTTTAACTAACTTTAATATAAGTGTTGGTGTAAATGATGCTTTTATGAAATCGCTCATTGAAGGCAATGAATGGTGGATGGTAAATCCAAGATATAGCAAGGATGAGAATGGAGTTTATAGAATTCATTATAGTATTAGCAAAGAAACAGGTTTAGGAAGAATGGGAAAGCTTATTGAAGAAAACAAATGGCTCTTAGATAATCCATATTTAAATATATTTGAAGATGTTTTAGAAAAAACAAAATCTTTAGCGATTAATGATTTGGAAGAAGCAAGCAAAACATCGGGTAAGAAAGTAGACTTTAATGAAAGAAATACAAAGGCATGGAAATATAATGCAAGGCTTTTATGGGAAGAAATAATTAAAGCTGCATGGGAAGGTGGAGATCCTGGATTAATATTCCCAGATAATCATAATAAATTTAGTCCAACTCCTTGGTTGGGCGTAGTTACTGCAACAAATCCATGTGGAGAGCAGCACCTATATCCATTTGAAAGTTGTAACCTAGGCTCTATAGACCTAAACAAATACGTTAGTAATAATAAATTCGATTTAGAAGAGTTTTATAATGATATACAATTGATTGTTGATTCAATGGATGCTGTAATAGATTTAAATAAACATCCTGATAAGAGGCAAACTCTAATAAACTCAATAACGAGGAAAATAGGATTAGGAATAATGGGATTGGCAAATGCTGTAGCAACCCTTAACTATCCTTATGATAGCGATGAAGCTGTTGCGTTCACTTTAATAGTTTCTGCAGCAATTGAAGTTTTTGCATGGAAAAGAAGTTGGGAATTAGGTGCTATATTAGGTCATGCTCCAGCTTTTGAATGTAAAAGATGGGATTGGAAGGAGATGAAATGTGTTGAAAAAGCTGATATTGAAGAAACCTTAAAATTACATACACCTGCTTTACTTAAGGCTAATGAGGTTATGAGAATTAAAGATGGTTGGATAAATGTAAAGTATCATGATATTAAGATACCAGCGGAAGTTTCTAAAAGACTAGTCGGGGAAACGGCAAAAAGAGTTATGTCAGATGGTTCAATAAATATCATTAAAGAAGATGCATTTTATAAAGTACTAAATGACGTCTTTTCAATTTCCAAAGATGATATAAATAACTCTTCTGATTTTTCAATAAATGATGTAAAGAAGTTGCTCATTAATGCTTTATTCAACCCTGAAGCGACTTGGAATAAGCTTATAGAGTATGGTAAGTCTATAGGAGCCAAAGCCCCAAGAAATACTGTTGTAAACACAGTTGCTCCAACCGGGACAATAAGCATTATATCTGGAACAAGCAGCGGGATAGAGCCATATTTTGCTTTGGTATATTTGAGAAGGGTTGCTGTAGGAGAATTTTGGGAAACAATATCGATATTTAGAGATAAAGTTTTGGAAATAGCAAAGAAATATAACTTATCTGTTGAGTTTTTAGATGATTTATTTAAATTTATATCATCTCACAAAGGTAGTATAAGATGGGCATTAAACGATATAGAAAACTATATAGTAAGTAAGAGTAAAGTTATTGAAAAGGATGGCAGAATAGTGTCTAAAACAGATATAGATTATAAGGGTCTAATAGAAGAAATAAGAAATTTAGCAAATCTCTTCTCTACCAGCATGGATTTTGATTTGTGGTATCATCTTTCTCATCAAATAGCTTCACAAATTTATACAGATCAAGCTATAAGCAAAACAATCAATTTGCCAAGTGATGCAAAAATAGATGATGTTTATACGACATATCTTGTTGCTTGGTTGGGAGGATTAAAAGGAGTAACGATTTATAGAGATGAGAGCAAAGGGATACAAGTAATATACTTTGGAGGGGAAGCAAAAAACATATTAGTACAACCTATAAAACAAAAGAAAAAAGAGAAGTCTAGAATGACAATAATAAAAAAGGAAATGAGGGTAACAGATATAGAATCTGATAGAAAACTCTCTCAATTATTTGGTATAACTAAGGATAGCAGGAGTGGTGTTGTGAGTTTAAAGGCTGATGAAAATAGTACCTGCAAAACATGTGACCTCTAATCTTTTTTAACTTTCTGTTTCTATCATTTTTATGGGATTAAAATGAATAAGTATAATAAAGATCAAAAAACAAAATATGCCAATGCTATATTTATTGCAGCTATAATATTGATCATTGGAGCTGCGATAGTTGCTCATTTAGCTTATGGTATAACACCCGTTATTGTTGATGGAATAAGTATGAAGCCTACTCTTCATACTGGGGACGTTGCTATAATGTATAAGGAGCCGTATAGCAATATTAAAATAGGTAACATAATAGTCTATAATTATTATGGAACGCTAATTATACATAGAGTTATTGGTATATATGAGCATAATGGGACAGAGTGTTTTATAATAAAAGGAGATAATAATCCAATACCAGATCCAGGCTATCCTCAATATTGTGGGTATTATACAGTAGATGGTTTCACTACAGGAGGAGTTCCATATTTTGAAATAAAAGGTGTTATATGGACTTATAATGGAAATGAACCAATAGTTATACCATATATAGGAAGCTTTGCTTTGGCAATAAGAGGTACTGGCAGCGATACTTTTTGATTATTTAATATCAATATATGATACTTTATTTTGAAGTAAAAATTTGCTTCCTTCTCTTATCCATAGGCCAACGGCAGCATTTTCAGATAGTTCTTTTAATACTTGGTTTTCATTTGTTTCTAGTCTTTTCATTAAATTTGGAACCTTTTCGTTTATTTTCTTTAATGCCATATAATGAAAATCGCATAAATTGTAATTCAAAAACTTGTGTCTAGCTTGTCTTTTACATATAGAGCATTTTTCTTCAGGCTCTTCTATGCCTAAAGCTATTGCTAGATTTTTACCCAAACTTTTATCATTTAGCTTTTCCTTTATTATTTTTGATAGGAATTCCTTAGCTTCATTTACTATGTCTTCTTTAGAATATTTACCTTTTGATATCATGTCTAACTTTTCCTCGAAATCTCTTGTAAGTTCAGGTGAAGTTAGTTGATTTGATACCAATTCTATAGCTTTATATACTGCATATCCCAAGTTTGTGACTTCCGTTTTATTTCCTTTGTTTATCAAGTATTTTCTTTTGTAAAGTATCTCTATAATTCTAGCTCTTGTTGCTTCTGTTCCAATGTTTACCTTTTCCATCCATCTAAGCAATGAAGGTCTACTTAAAAGCACATTAGTTTTCGGCCATACTGTTTTCAGATTAACATTTATTATTTTTACTTTATCGTTTTTTCTTAATACAGGTATTTCATTGGTTTTTGGATAAGAAAAGCTATAATATTTAAACCATCCTTCATCAACCACTACTAATCCTTCTGCTTTATACTTCCTATTTATTCCATCCCTTAAAGTTGCATAGCTTTTATTTAATAGAGCATCTTTTGAAAATGCTGAAAGAAACCTTTTAACAATAAGGTCATAGATGTTTAGATAATCTCCATATAGTTTTTTTGGAACTTCACCTGTGGGATATATAGCTGGGTGAGCAGGATCATCTTCTTTACCCTGAACTGGATTTAGTTTTCCTTCGGTTTCTTTTAATAAGGTTTCTACTAGGCTCTTGTATTTTTGTTTTGTTAAATTATTTATTATCTGGTTATAATTAATAGTCCTAGGTAGTTTTTGGCTATTAGTTCTTGGATAGCTTATTAAAGCTTCTAAATAAAGCTCTTCAGCTATGCTTTGTGTTTTAAATGGTGAGAAACCGTATATTCTCGATGCTTCTTTTTGGAGATCCCCTAAATTAAAAGCAGGCGGTGGCGGAATTTTTTCTTTGATATCACCATAATCTTCGACTATTAAGTATGGATTTTTTTCTAGATATTCCTTAACATTCTTTGCTTCAGAAATTGTTTCAGGATACCAATCTTTAGGAGTTATTAAAAATCTTTTCCCTTCATACTCACCTATTATCGATATAGAAAAATAGGGGTTCGGCAAATATAGGTTTATTTCTTCCCATCTTTTTATAGCTTCTGCAAGAGTTGGACTTTGAACTCGGCCTGCACTTAAAGAAACAGTCTTTCCAGTTTCATTCTTTAATGATTTCATGAGAAGTCTTGATACATTAATCCCCCAAAGCCAATCTAGTTCATGC
Organism: Caldisphaera sp.; assembly: GCF_049974385.1. Lineage (NCBI taxonomy): Archaea > Thermoproteati > Thermoproteota > Thermoprotei > Acidilobales > Acidilobaceae > Caldisphaera > Caldisphaera sp. Next base: position 5,448 of record NZ_JBMFIW010000026.1, read on the forward strand.
CTTGCAGAGCCAGCATTTACATTATCTAAATCCAAAGGAAATAATTCTTTAAATGCATTTAAAATATCTACTTTAGTTAAAGCGGAGTATTTCATCCTTTTTGCTCTTTTAATATCTCCAAAGCTTTCTATAATTTTATATCCTATAACACTTCCTTCAATATCATAATCACAAGCATTTATATATGAGCTTGCTTTAGGTAGGATTGATGACATCATCATATAAAATGGTTTTGTATAGTAAGCAGATTTATCAAATTCCCAAAGTGGTTTCCATGTTATTTTTACTATGGGTACTCCTCTTCCACTTGTAGAAGGTCCGAATAAATGACCGGCACTGGGCAAAACTAAAATAGTCTCTTTGTTATTTTTAATAACATAATAAGGAATTCTGTAATATTTGCATTTTTCAAATTTTCCATAATCTTTTAAAGCCAAAGCAATTTTTTCAGCAGCTTTTGGTTTTTCGGCTATTAAAGCAGTAAAATTGTTTGAATAGCAGTTTTTGCTTAAACTTTTACTCATAGTTACCCAACTAATTTATGGAGCTAAGGAGTTTAACTTTTTTTATTACAAAAATTATTTATTATGTTGAAAATTTCTTTCGATTTTTCTTCATCTATTTTTGTTGACTCTTCTTCAGGTAAAGAAGATACCATAGATATAATAAAAGAACTGTTTTCAGGGCAAACATTTAATAGCATTATAGCTGTAGTTTCTTTTAAACCAAGGCTAACTAATTTTTTAATTGATTCAGTAGCTTCTTTAAAATCACCTTCTCCAAAGGTTTTTAGATAATCCCATGATTTTTCCTGAAGGGAATTTATTTGTTGGGAATCTTCAATCCTTCTTTCCATAAAATATTTTGCCTCGTAATAAGAGATATAACGCCTTTCTTCAATCCTTCTTTCCATAATATAAGACCCCTTATTGGGATTTTTGTTCTGAGAAGGGTTTTAGATGAACTGCATATGTTATAATAGTTTTTTCCTTATTTCCTAATTTTACTTTTATTACATAAGCCTTTCCTCTTTTATCAACAATTTCTCCTGTTAGACCATGAAATCTTCTATGAGGCATTCCGTCATGAAAAGTAGAATTTATGTATATAACAACTTTATCTCCTATTTGATATGGATATAAAGCTTTACTTAATCTTGGAACACCTCCTCTTTCTCTGATGTGCTTTCTTAGCATATTCCTTGTTTTGCTTCTATACCCTGTTGATGCCTTTACCATTTTGAATCACCTTTACGACTAAAGACCTCGCCATTTAAGGCGTATATGTAAGTTTATAAATTTTATAAAGTATTTCAGCAAGATTATATTTGAACTCAAAGATTGTAAGTTATAAAAGCAGGTATTCTATTATAACTTTAATATGTTATAACTAAGATATTTATTATTCAATATTATGTGCTTATATGAAGTTTTAATAATTATGAAGAACTTAAATAGCTCTTACAGCTGTTTAGTATATAGTTTCTTATATCATTAAACTCATTGCCTACCAAGATTGATTTTATTAAAAACATAAATTGTTCCCCTAAGGCTTCACGAGCTAATATACAAGCGTTCTCTGGACTTCTCAGCAATAACTCTACAAATCCCATGTTAAACTTTACTTTAGATTGGCTATCTAGTAGGATATATGCCCCCATAAATGAATTTAATGCTTTTTTACTTAATGCTCTAACAACTTCATTAAATTTATCTCCAGTAAAATTCATTTTATCCATATCAAATGTCCTCCATAATATATTGTTGCCTATATACATCAATTCTAATACCTCTGTGTATTGTTTATTCAACTGCGTAGATATTTATCTAATAAGACCTATTTCCATTTAAAAGGAGAAAAGCTTTTATACCCTTTTTTAAGCTATTCAAATCAAACAAAAACCATTATATTCCAAATGAAAATATTAAATTTGCGTTACTATATTAAAAGTTTAGGTGGAAAAAATGAGCGAAAATGAAGAAGAAGTAGGCGAAGAGGAAGAAGAACAAGAACAACAAAGTAATGCTCAAGAAGAATCTCAACAGCTAATTGAATATAAGGTCGAAAGCCCTGAACTATTAGATATTATGTTAAGATCATTCGATATTTTAGAAAAAGCAGTTAAAGATGAAATTAAGGTAAATGAAGCGAGAGCATATTATAACGAGGAAGTTGAACGTAAAATGTCAGAGCTATCTAGCTCTTCTATAAAGAAATCAAGAAGGTCTAAGAAATCCGTTAAAAAGAAAAGTAGTAAGAAGAAAGAAAGTGAAAAAAATAAAAAAGAAAAAAGTAGTAAGAAGAAAACCAGTAAGAAAAAAAGTAGCGAAGAAAGTGAAGCAGAAGAGTGAAGAAACAATTATTTTTCTATGGTCACATTAAATCCTATTTGATTTAATCCCTTAACTATGAATTCCTCTTTTAATCTTCTATCAAACATTATTATTACAAATTTTTTATTATTTTCTTTAACCAGCTTCATATTATCAACAACAACTGAACCTTTTATCATATCGCTTACATCTTTATCTGGAGTAATATAATCTTTAAACTTTTTTCTTTGATATTCATAGAATTCATCAAAGTTATTTAATATTCTAAAAGATTCTATAACATCTTTTGTTTCTAAGCCCCTTAGTGATGCAATAATTTTTAATAATTCTAAAGCATCGCTTAACTCTAGTTTAACGCTTTTATAATTTCCAGGTTCAATTTTTAATTTGATTTCTTTCATTTTTACCCTGCAGTATATCTAAGTAAACACCTTAATATTTTGTTAGCATAAAGGAATTTAGCATTTAATTTTTAATCTCGAATTTTAGCAATATTTGGAGGATAAATAGGTGAAAAAAATGTCAGGCTCATATATGGCCTACCCAAAGATAAGAGAAGATATAATGATAGGACCTCCATATTTGACTAAATACGAAAAAGCTAAAATAATAGGTATAAGGTCGCTTCAATTGACTCATAATGCCCCTCCATTAATAAAAACCGAATTAATAAATTCTTCAGATCCAGTCGTTATAGCTAGATATGAGGTAGAGAATGGTATTTTACCAGTTTCTGTCATAAGATATACACCATCTGGGCTAAAGCAAGTAATACCAATAAAGTTGCTTTTGAAGGGAAATATATAATTAAGTACAATATAAGGAAATATTGTAAAATGGTTGATCCTTTGTAAAGATTAGGAACGATTAATTTAATTATTTTAAAATAATTTAACTTTTGATTCAAACTGGTAATGGCAATGTTAATATAAGTAAAATACTGTACAATATAACAGATAAAAAACCAATTTTTGAAAGCTTATCATCCCCCATAGCCGATCCTGGATGCCTACCCCTAGATAATAAAAACAAGAATAATGCAAATACACCAAAAACTGTAAAAGTATCATACCAAAAGCCTGCTATTATTAAACCTAAGATAAATACTTCGGATACTATTTTATGACCTTTTTCCCCAAGAGCAGCCCTTAAAACATGGCCTCCATCCAATTGAGAAACAGGTATTAGATTTAGAAAAGTAACGAAAAATACGATATAAGAGGCAAACATCATTGCTGAAGGTTGTATTATGTATTCTTGTGGTATTTTTTCTACATATGTCAAAATACTTACAATTAACGGAACTAAACTTATTGTAGAGCTTGATGGAGCTGCATATTGAGGAATTAAGATTGAATATTTTAATCCTAAGATAGCAAAAGGTATAGCAGTCATAAATCCTACCAAAGGACCCATAATGCCTGTTAAGGCTAATATATCGTTTGTTGGAGGTAACCATTCCATATTAATTACTGCTCCAAAGGTACCTAGGAATCCAAACTGTAATGGAGGAGCAGGTAGGAGATATGGAGGACTAGCAGGAACCTTATATCTTCTCATTGTGACCCAATGACCTGTTTCGTGCAAAAGAAGAGGCACAATTAAAGAAACTAAATAGGCTAAAGGAGTCCAAGCAAATGACTTATTATAGCTATTAAAAACTAAACCTGAAACGTATACGCTTATTAATGTAATTGTTGCTAATATTATGACCATTGGTATATTAGTCTTACTTGCTTTCTTGATTGCATATAAGTAAAAAATATTATTTTCTTTTTTTAGAGTAATAACATATCCATAACTGAAAGATTCTTTATATAATTTTACAAACGCTTTAGTAATATGTTCTTCTTTTACTCCTGTTACTTCAAATTTAACTGAATTTTGATCTTGAGAAGTTATTTTTCCATCAAAGTATTTTGTTATTAAGCTTTCTATTGTACTGTTCATTTCGTTTTTCATTTCCATCCCATATTTTAGGATTGTGTTAAAATTTATATTTTTAGATTAGATTGTTACTGTAAGTTAACATTATAACTTACTAGAGGTTAAGAGATGGAAGTTCTCTCCCTCACGGCTAAGAATCAGGAAATCCTCGTCATGAGATGAGGATGCCAGTTCATAAGGGAAGAGTAGTTTACTAATTAAATTATAATTAGCTATTATTCCTGTCAATAAATTGCAATATATATCTTTAAAATAAGGAAAAGGTAGTTAATTTGATTTTTTAATTATAACGTATTTAGATAGGTTTTTAATTGTAGCATATATTTGCAAAAATCTACCTTTATAGAATTCTTATGTTCAATTATGGCATTGTCATTTATATTTAATACGTATTTAAGATAGTTTTCTTCTTCGTAATGAAGAGAAGTGGGGATTATCAGACTATACGGTTCATCAATTTCAGCGTTTTGAAGCATATAAAGTGAATCTCCAACAAATACATTTTTTTCACCCGCATGTATAATAATTCCGAGCATTTTTTCAAGTTTTTCATATAATTTTAGTTCTTTATTTAATTCTAAGACTGTTTTAATTCCTTGTTCTATACTTAGCAATTTTCCTTGATCGTTTATATCGAATAGTAAGAGTGTATGAGCATTTATACAAAGATTTGAATATAAATTATATATAAGGCTATAGGCTTTTATATTTCTCCATGGTCCAGGTATAGTTAGAGTTTTTCCGAATTTATAATATTGTAATCCTGACAGGGATTTTGCCAAGCAAATTCCTGATATTCCGTTTATTATATCGGCTTCTATTTTTTTCTTTTTCGCCTCAATCAATAAAGAAGCATGAGTAGTTCCTATTAATGGATCTCCAATTACTACTATGCTTACTTTTTTATCTTTGGCAATATCAATAACTTCTGATGAATTATCTTCTAGCATATTTCTTTCAGCTAATATAACTTTTTTATCTTTGGCAATATCAATAACTAAAGAAATTATTTTATCTGAATTTGGCATAGTATATTTATCCACAATTATTATATCAGATGATTTTATACAATTAATAGCTCTTTGAGTGATATACTCATAATTTATTCCTACTAAATAAAGAGGCAATAATTTGGCACCTTAACTTTATTTCTTTTCACAATATTTTCCTATTTGTTCATCTAGCTTTGCAATCCATTCCATTAGGTTACTACACACCTCCTTAGCCTCGCTCTGAAATCCTTGTTTTTTCATACTTTCTATTCCTCCTAAAATTATATAATTTATCATAGAGGTATAAATAGAAATTTTGTTAATTAATTGGTCTTTTAATAATAGCCATCCATTTGTGGTTAGGCCATAAACTATTTTCTTCCCTCCTCTTACACCTTCTTGCTCATATGATTTAATTTCGATTAAACCTTCGTTTTGCATAGAATCTAGTAATGGATATAATGTACCGGCTGCTGGCTTCCATCTGCCGTGAGTCATTTCTTCAATCTTCTTCATGATTTCATATCCATGGCTTGGTTTTTCAGCTAAAATTCTAAGGACTAACCACAATAAGCTCTCTCTAAATGCCTTAGCACCTTTTAGTTGTGTTTCTTCATCTTCTTGCATTTTCATAGAAGTCTCCCTATTTTTAAATAGTAAGAAAGAGTTTATATTGATTTCTATTATATCATTTCTTGATCTATTATTTTTTCATTTAAAAATTTAAAAAACCTCAGTTCTGGTATCTTTCCTCATTGATCAGTAATACCAGCCTTCTTCATCGGCAATTAAAAGATATACGGAGGATTTCAAAAACTTTTCTTTTTATGCTGCTTGGAAGATTATGTTTATACTAGGAAGTCTTATCGGATTAAATGGAACTCCATTACCTGTGAAGAATTTATTAAACCATTCATAGAAGTGAAGCCTTAGATCATGAGCGAATGCAACTATACCTTCTAGCCCTGCCGTGAGTAAATTACCTAATATGTATACTATGATTGCTGCTGTGAACATTGCTGGGTTCTTTGGACCTACTGGATCTATTACTAAATATAATATAGTAAATCCTACCATTAATCCTGAGTGAGCAAGGCTTAAACCCATTATCCTCAGAAAGCTTATACTATTTCCCAAAACAAGCAGCATAGATTCAAACAAACCGATAAATGATTCCATTGGGTTTAGTCTAAATCCTTCTCCAATAGCAGCTCTATAAATTCCTTTTCCTATAAGTATCCATATAAGTGAAATAATAGCTCCATAAAATACAAATGCTTCCATAGGTCCTCCTCTACCTAATCCGAATAAAGCTTGTTTTATGGTTGAACCTGCTTCTGTTGCATTAAAGTATAACAAGAAAGGAAGGCCTGCAGACAAAAATAATAAAAATAAAGGCAGCTTTTCACCTAGCAAATCTTCATAGTCACTCTTTAGATAACTATTTGCTATTCCTAATAATGTACCAAATATAAGCATAAATGCACCTATCCAGAATGATATATCCATTGATAAGTAAAACAATTTTTGCATTAATTGTTGGGATCCTCCTGATATTGATATATCAACTGGAGACTCTAATGGAGCTGATTGGAATCCAAGGCTTTTCCAAAATTCTCCCATATGTAAGGCCTCTGCAGGAAGTGGTCCAAAAAATTCATTAGCTAAAAAACCTGTCACGATACCCGCTGCACCTAATATAATTGTTACCTTACCTATATCTTTACTTCTTGGCAGTAAGAAAAATAGACCAAATAGTAATACAAGAAGTCCATGGCCAATATCTGGAAACATCAAACCGAATATTATTGGCATAGTAATTGCCATAAATATGGTTGGTATTATCTCATTAGAGTTCGGGGTTCCATACATTTTTAATATAGATTCAAATGGCTTAAATATCCTAGGTATTTCCATTTTTGTGGGTACTTCTCTTTGACCTCTCTTTATTCCAAGGCTGTATATTAAATATCTATCATTTGTTGCGTTTTTTATTATATTTCTTAATTTTTTCGAGTCTTTGATATCAACAAATCCATGTATAAATGATGTCGTATCAGAAGTAGCAGTGTTGTTAAGTATTTTAAATACTTCATTAATAACAAAAATTTTTGTATAGTAATCCTTTAAATTTTCATATTTTTCTTGTAATTTCTCTATTATTTCTTCAATTTCTTTATTAATTTTATTAATTTCTTCTTCAATTTCTTTATCGGCCTTCGACGGATTTCCGGAGAATTCGCTTGGAATAGATATAGCAGTAAACCCAAGTTTGACTAAATTGCTATAGGCTTTTTTTACATTTTCATTATTTCCAGCTATAGCTATAACAAAGGTATCTTCTTGGAATTTTTCATACACCATTATAATATCATTGGATATTTTTTTAGCATATTCTATCATCTCGCTAGGCAATATACCTATTGTAAAAGATATTAGCTTAGATTCATGTGCTTTCCTAATATCAGTATCAATATACGAAATATATCTTATAAGTTTTTTCAATTCTATCAGATCGTTTAATTTATTTTTCGATTCGTTTAAGATTGTTATGTTTTTCTCAAATATTGTTTCTAGATCTTTGTTCTGCTCTATTAATTCATTTAAAAAGTCCACCCAGTTTGAAATTTTTAGGCTAATGCCTGATACAATTTCTGGGTTCCTATTTATTGCTTTAAAGAACCCTTCAAGTCTGGCCTTTCTCTCTGATGAAATCGCTGATGCTGATCTATAAATTCTCATAGAATATTTGCTTAATTCTTTTGTCGGAGGTTCTATATGAAAAATTCCAGAGGTGGCTAGACTAGCAACTACTTTATCATATTGTGTATTTGGTACTGCTATTACTACTTCTTCAACTCGATTGGCAACCAGCAATTTAGACCCCTTTACATTAATTAGGAGGGGATAGAGAGTATTTTAAAACTTAAAGAGTTTTTATTATAAACAAACTCTAATTTGCTAATCAGATCCTTTATATTAGAAGGCAATATTTGCTAAATTTTTATTTATTAATTTGTTAATAATTTAATAGAGCCAATGGCTTTTTATTGGCCTGCTCTTCGTCATGAAGGGCAAAGCTTGCCTTTCGTTTGCTAAGAAAAAATTCATAAGTTTGAAAAAGTTGAAAAATAATGTAGTGCTCATATTAATCGTTTCTTCTGTTTAAATTTAAAAGCTAATTTTTAAACATACATAGTGTAAGTGATTAAATTGAGCACAGAAGGGAAAATGTTTGTTATAGGGGATAGAGAAAGCGCTAATTTATTCAAGCTGGCAGGCATATCCATAATAGACGCATACACTCAAAAAGAGGCAGAAGAAGGTTTAAAGAAAGCAAAAGAAAAGGGAGCATCATTGGTAGTTGTTTTAAAACATATAGTAAATGATGAAAATTCTCTTAGAAATTTAGCGAATTCATTAAACCTTACTTTGTTGATTTTACCAACAAAATGGGCAAAAGCTGAGCCCATAAATATTGATAAATTGCTGGCTAAAGCATTAGGTATGGGGTAGGTAAAATATGACACTAACGGGTAATCCAAAAAGGGTTGCAGAAGAGATAACAGAAAAGAATTATTTAGAAACAAAGAAGTTAATAGACGATGCTTATTCTGCTTCGTTAAAGTTATTAAATGAATCTTATCAAGCTGCATTGAACGAGTTTAAGAACAGATTAAATGAAAAGTCTCAAGAATTCATAGAGTCATTAAAAAGTGTTGAAGCAGGTCTTCAATTAGATGTGAGAAAAAAAGTTTCCGAAAAGAAAAACACATATATTGATGATGTTTTTAATCAGGCTATAAATATGATTAAAAGTGAAAAAAATAAAGAATGGTATAGCGATTTTATAAAAAAAGTTATATCTATTGTTGCATCGGAAGCTGAAAATTATAATGGTTTGATAATATATTGCTCAGAAGATGATAAACAGCTTGTTAAAAAAATTTCTTCTCTATTTAAAAATATAGAAATCTCTAATGAGAGCGCTAAAATAATTGGAGGTATAATTGCTACAAATAAGGAAGGAACAATCAAATTGGACTTTAGTATTGACCAGATTATAAAGGAAAATGAGGTTTTTCTTAAAGGAATAGCATCAGAAAAATTATTTGGGGGGAAGTAAAAATGGTAGTTAAAGGTAGAATTAGTAGGATCACTGGTCCTCTTGTTGTAGCTGAAAATATGACTGGAATACAGATGTATGAGATGGTAAAAGTAGGAGAGGAAAGGCTAATAGGAGAAGTAACGAGGATTAAGGGGGACGAAGCTTATATACAAGTATACGAATCTACTACTGGCTTAAAGCCAGGAGAAATAGTTGAAGGTACAGGATCTCCTCTTAGCGTTGAGCTAGGACCTGGTCTATTAGGAAATATATATGATGGTGTTCAAAGACCATTACCATTTATTGCTGAATTATTAACCAAAACTTCTCCTAAGAGAAGTATTTTTGTAGAGAGAGGAATTGATGTAAGTCCCTTGCCAAGAGATAAAAAGTGGCACTTTACTTCAGGAGAAATAAAAGTAGGTGATAAAGTATCAGGAGGAGATCTCTTAGGATTAGTTCAGGAGACGGAGCTAATATTACATAAGGTTATGGTTCCTCCAAATGAGTTTGGAGAATTAACATGGATTGCACCCGAAGGTGATTATACTATAGTAGACCCAATAGCTGAAATTAAAAGCAATGGAAAAGTTAAAGAAATATATTTGTCACAACGCTGGCCAGTGAGATTTCCAAGGCCTTATAATTTAAAGTTAGATCCTTCAGAGCCATTAATAACAGGATTAAGGATTATAGATACATTGTTCCCTATGGCTAAAGGAGGCACAGGTATGATACCTGGGGGCTTTGGTACTGGCAAAACTGTTACAATGCATGGATTGGCACAATGGTCTTCTGCTAACGTGGTTTTATATATAGGATGTGGAGAAAGAGGTAATGAGATGACCGAAGTTTTAGAGAGATTTCCAACATATAAAGATCCATGGACTGGAAAACCATTGATGGAGAGAACTGTATTGATTGCAAATACAAGCAATATGCCTGTGGCAGCTAGGGAAGCCAGTATCTATGTGGGAATAACTATAGCAGAGTTTTATAGAGATATGGGTTATGACGTTCTACTAGTAGCTGATTCAACAAGTAGATGGGCAGAGGCATTGAGAGAAATAGCAGGTAGATTGGAAGAAATGCCAGCAGAAGAAGGTTATCCGAGCTATTTAGCATCGAGACTTGCAGAGTTTTATGAAAGGGCTGGAAGAGTAAAAACTATAGGGAGCCCCAATAGAACAGGAAGCGTTACTGTTGTTGGTGCAGTAAGTCCTCCAGGTGGAGATTTTACCGAACCTGTAACAACACATACAAGAAGATTTACTAGAGTATTTTGGGCACTCGACACAGCTCTAGCTTATAGCAGGCATTATCCGGCAATAAATTGGATCTTGAGTTATAGTGCATATGTAGACACCGTTTCGGAATGGTGGGCCAAAAATGTTGATCCAAAGTGGAAAGAATACAGAGATGAGATAATGGATATCTTACTAAGAGAAAATGAGCTTCAAGAAATAGTAAGGCTTGTAGGTACAGAAAGTTTAGATGAAAGTGATAAATTGGTATTAGATGTTGCTAGGATGATAAGAGATGGATTTTTAAAACAAAATGCCTTTGATCCTATAGATACATTTGCTTCACCTAAAAAACAGTTCGAATTGATGAAGCTCATCATAGACTATTATAGGAAGGCAAGCGAGCTAGTTCATAGTGGGATTCAGGCATCTAAAGCTAAGGAAGTTTTAGGTAGGCTTTATGTTGATATTGTTAAGGCTAGGTTTAGCATACCAAATGATAAAATAGAGATGATAGAAGATTTGAGGAAACGTACTTTGAACTCTCTTGACGGGTTAAAATCTAAGGAGGTGAAATCTGCATGAGCTCTCTATATGGTATAAGGGAATATTCTAAAATAGTTGAAATAAAAGGTCCATTGATTGTCGTAGAAGGAGTTAGTAGAGCATCATATGATGAAATAGTAGAAGTAGAGCTTTCAGATGGAACAAGAAGAAGAGGTAGGGTTTTAGATGTATCTAAAAACATTGCAATAGTTCAAGTTTTTGAAGGTACAACTGGTATAACAACTACAGGAACAAGAGTAAGATTCTTAGGAAGACCGTTAGAGCTCCCCGTATCTGAAGATATGTTAGGTAGGATTTTCAACGGACTTGGAGAGCCTATAGACAATGGACCAGAGATAGTGGCTGAAGAAAAATATGATATAAATGGTTCTCCGATAAATCCTGCAGTTAGAGCTTATCCTGAGGACTTTATACAAACTGGTGTAAGCGCAATAGATGGAATGAATACATTAGTTAGAGGCCAAAAATTGCCTATATTTAGTGGGAGTGGTTTACCTCATAACATTTTAGCAGCACAAATAGCTAGACAAGCAACAGTAAAGGGGGAAGGAGAAGAATTTGGAGTAGTTTTTGCAGCAATAGGAATTAAATATGACGATTACTTATTTTTCAGGAAATTCTTTGAGGAAACCGGAGCATTAAATAGAGTTGCTATGTTTGTGAATCTGGCCGACGAACCTGCCATGATAAGATTAGTAACTCCAAGAGTTGCTTTAACATTGGCAGAATATTTGGCATATGAAAAAGACCTTCACATATTAGTTATATTGACAGATATGACCAATTATGCGGAGGCGTTAAGGGAAATAAGTTCTTCAAGAGAGGAAGTTCCTGGAAGGCAGGGATATCCTGGTTACATGTATAGTGACTTAGCAAGCATCTATGAGAGGGCAGGGAGAGTTCATGGCAAAAAAGGTAGCATAACTCAAATACCAATATTAACAATGCCGAATGATGATATAACACATCCAATACCAGACCTAACTGGTTACATAACCGAAGGTCAAATAGTTCTGAGCAGAGATTTGTATAATAAAGGAATATATCCACCAATTAATGTTTTGATGAGTCTCTCGAGATTAATGAAGGAAGGAATCGGACCTGGAAAGACAAGGGATGATCATGCTCAGGTAAGTGACCAGCTTTACGCATCATATAGTAGAGGGGTAGATCTTAGAAGTTTAGCCGCAGTTGTAGGAGAAGAGAGCTTAAGTGAAACTGACAGAAAGTTTCTTAAGTTTGCTGATTTGTTTGAGAAGAAATTCTTATCACAAGGAATTAGAGAAAATAGAAGTATAGAAAATACATTGGATTTGGCATGGAACATATTATCCGAAATACCAGAAGAAGAGCTTACTAATATAAAAGAAGAAATGATTAAGAAATATCATCCAAAGTATAAGAAATAATTATTCAGGTACTAACTCTGTCCCTATTTTTTCTCCATCTAATACTTTTAATAAAGTTTCAGGATTTTTACCATCAATAAATATAACTCTTATTTTGCTTCTTTTTGCTATCTCTAAAGCAACGTGATCAAGTAACTCGTATCCTCCAGCTACTTGATCCATTCTTTTTATTAACTCTTCCATACCTTCATATGATATTTTATCAAGCTTTTTTGATTCGGGATCTTTTGGATTTTTTGTATAAATACCATTAATTCCGTTAAGCATATTTATAACATTCTTTGATCCAATGGCCTCAGCTAGAATCATTGAAACTGCATTTGTACTGTGACCTGGTTGAAGACCTCCTAATACTGGAATTAGATTGTTGTTAAAAATTTCCAATGTCTCTGTTAAATCCTTGGGCACTTTTGGTATACTATATGGATACAGCATTGCAGAAAGAGATAATGCATTTAGTCTTGCAGATTCAATACCTAAAATATCTAATATGGCTTCTGACACTTTTAGCTCTCTTAGTGTATTTATATAATATCTAGCTAACGGCCCTCCACCTACAACAACTCCTAGTTTATAGCCTTTATTAAGAACATTTTCTATGGTATCTTTAAGTTTTATATAATATTTTTGATCTGGTGGAAATAATAAACTTCCACTTATTTTCATAACTATTTTTTCCATACTCTCCCTCTTTTATAAATATTATCCTGTTTTTAATAATTTATGCCTCAGGGCCTAGGTTAGTTCATCAATCACTGCTTTTAACCTTCATCATCGACATATTTTAGAGTATATTAAGAAGTTAAAATCTTTATTAAACTGAAAATGTGTTAATTTTTACAATTTTGTTTAGAACAAACCTTAAAAGCATTATCACATTAAAAGACAAAAGTTTACTGCTTATTTTATCAATGAATTTTATTGTTGAATCAAATTGCAGATAGGATTCATATCCCTGAATATAAAGTAACAGCAGTTAAAATAGAAAAATTAACGCAACAAATATGCAAAACAAAGGATTTGTTTATGTTTTTAATTAGGGTATAGTTCACCTAGTTTAGCTGCATTAGATAATACCTCATCAGTATTTTCTGAATGGAGCCAAATACCTTTGGTAATTTTGACTGCTTTGTCTATATATTCTCCAACCTTTTTAGGTATTAAGCCGAGAGTAAGCATATCCAATTCTATTTCTGCCATAGATAATAGAGATGCTGAGATATCAAGATTTATGCCCTCATTAAATCCAGCATCTGTTATTAAGATAATTCTTTTGTGATAGCCAGGATTTGCAGCTCTTAATATTAAATACGAATCTTTTATTACCTCACTAGGCGCAGTAACTTTTCCCATAATTCCTATTTTAGATATAGCTTGTTCTATCAATTCTAACCTATCAGTTAGATCAGTTAAAGGGAATGAGTATCTATAAAATATAACGAGAGAGATCAATGTAGGTATGTTTCTGCTAATTAAACTCCTAGCTATAATAGAGGCTGCTCTCTTAGCGTTCTCTATTCTGTTTGGTTTATAATCTTTTCTGGCCATGCTTATACTTGTGTCTACACCTATTATTACAGCTTCTCCAATAAACTTCAATTTTTGTTCATCTCAAAATTAAGCCACTTATTATAAATTTGTTTACAATAGGCATTTTACCGCCTAATAATTATATTAACTTTAAAATAATATAAGCTTTTCCCACAGCAATCTGTAATTCTAGGACTAGGAAATGATTTTGTTTATTATGCAAAGAGTTCGGGGGGTATAATTAAAGGTATTGTTCCCATCTTTGCTATTATCTCATTGAATTGTCTATCATCTATTATTTTAATTTTCTTTGAGAATAAAAAAAGAGAAAGTGTTGGTACGCTTGTTATTCCTTTGCTTTTAGCTGTTTGTCGTGTTCTAATATCATCAGATACAAATATAGCATTTTCTTTTTTTGATATGCTTATGGCTTCAGCTTCCTGTAAAGTTATACCATTCTTTCTGGCAAATTCAACTAAGGGATTTTTTGTTTGTATAACTTCATAGTTGCTAAGATAAACTAGTGATCCTCTTATTTTTGAATACCTCATTATTAATGATCTTACTGAGTTATTTGTTTCTTTTCCAATAAGAAGCCTCTTGCTAAGTTTTTTAATAATATCTATTTTATCTAATTCTAAAATTGAATATGTAGATGATAGATCAAATACTAATGAATTCTTTTTATCAAACTCTTCTATATTTTCGTTTATTTCATTAGGGTCAATAACCCCTATTTCGGGAGGAGTATTTTTCTTTAAAAAATACCATATAATTTCCTCAATACCTAATCCACTTATCTCTGTTGCAAGTTGAAAACTAATTCTACCTTCCTTATACGCTCTAAAAGCTATTTCTTTCATATCGAAACTATCAATAAATCTTCTAATCGCTTCTCTGACAGCTTCTGTTTTATTTGCATATATACCGGCTTTAACTAATGCATCTAATGCACTTTCACTGTATCCGCTTATTTCTATATTTGTAACCATTAAAACTACCCTTCTCATATAATTTCTGTATAGAAACCCTTTATTAATTTTTATAAATTTAAAATAAATTATTTTGCAATGCAGATTGAATTAAATCTATCCCTTTTTCTATTCTATCGGGCGTCTCAGCAACAAATGACAACCTTAAAGAAGAAAGATATTTTTCGCTAAAATAGTTGCCAGGAACTGAAGCAACTTGATATTTTTCTAATAATTGAGTTGAAAATTCTTCTCCGTTAATTTTATATTCTTCTAGATTTATAAATAGAAACATCGAACCTTTTGGTACAATAAACTTGGCCTTAGGTATTTTTTCTCTAACTGCCTTTATCATTACATCTCTTCTTTTCTTGTATTCATTAACGACAAACCTAATGTATTCCAGTCTTATGTCAGATCTTAAATACTTTGCAACCATATGCTGAGCAAAAGATGGAGGACAGTAAACCATCTCTTCATTAACTAGCTTTATTTTATCTATCGTGCTCTTTGGTCCATAAACATAACCAAGTCTCCAACCTGGTATTGAGGGGTCCTTCGAGAAAGTATTTATTGATATTACATTTTCTGGGGCATATTTATATAAGAATTCGTGTTCCCCTTCATATATTAGGGTTTTATAAGCTTCATCATTTATTATCCACAGGTCGTTATCAATAGCTATTTCACTTAAGGCCTTAGCTATTTTATGATCTATGATTCTACCAGTTGGGTTATCTGGACTAACCATAACTATTGCCTTAGTCTTCTTCGTTATAATATTTGATAGCTCATCTATATTAGGCTGATAATCGTTTTCCATGTTTACATAATGTCTTATAATTTTGGCCTCATTATAGTTAAGCAATGGCTTATAGCCAAAATAAGTAGGATCAAACAATATGACTTCATCTCCAGGTTGAATTATAGTTGCTAGTGTTGAAAACATAGCTGCTTGTCCTCCAGCTGTTATAACTATGCTTGATGGATCTACATCTATTGAACCTAACAACTTTAAGTCATCAGATACAGCTTCTCTTAGCTCTAATATACCTTGGCTTGGAGTATATCCATATAAGTTCATTGATTCCTCTTTAAGCATTTTTCCCATGATTTCTCTAATTTCAATAGGAGGTGGAATACTAGGCTGACCAGCTGAAAATACAATTATATCTTTATTTTCCTTCTTTAGCCTTTCTCTTATTGCATCTATCTTTCTTGTTGGAGACTCTTTTAAGAAATCCACTTTATTATTTATATTACGCATATATACCGCCTCGAAAATAAAAGTATAAAATTCTAAATATAAATTTTTTGTAATATTAAGAATTGAAATTATGCGGGGGGTGGGGTTTGAACCCACGCAGGCCTACGCCAACGGGCCCTCAACCCGTCCCCTTTGGCCAGGCTCGGGCACCCCCGCGCATTTATTTTATACGTTTTTTTAGAATTTAAAGCTGATTTATTGTATTGCAAATTAATAATGAGAGTATTGTTTAAGAGCTACCATTGCTATTAAATATGCTGGCTTTCGTGCTTATTTCATTTTTCTGTTGATCATGTTTTGTTTGATTATTAGCTTTATCTGATTTGCTTTTAGAGCGAAGCCTTAAATGCATTATCGCCTTAAAACTAGGTTTGCAATTTAATTTATCATTTTGTTAAGGCATGCAATACTTAAGACCTCGAGCAACATCATTTAGGACTAAAAGGGGTTTGGGCTTCATTGAATTTTTATGAATTTATATCTAATTCTCAGCCCTTGGGCTTCACCAGGGTCACGGGAT
>NZ_JBMFIW010000027.1:0-20524 GCF_049974385.1 Caldisphaera sp.
GTTATCCAGTTTGCTGTAACTGATGAAGGTCTTATTGAGTGTGATTTACCTCTTCTGCTATTCTTATGCATATGTTTCACCTATTCCTTTTGCTTTTTCTCTAAACTTAATATAACAGAACAGGATTTTATATTTTATACTTAAATAGATTTATCTATTGTTAATTAAAAATAAACTCTATTATCTAACTAGAAGTCACCGACCTCCTCTCAGCCTTGAAGAGCGAAGGGTTCCCTTAGAAAGATCATAGGTTTGTGATTTACTGCCTTCATTTTCATCACTTTATAGCTGGTAGCTAAAAGCCACCCTCTTTATTAGTTCAGCTGTCCATTAACCTTCAATACATGTTTGATTTGTATTCCGCAATACTTCAAAGTATTAAAAGATTTTAAAACTTTACCCCACCTCTTCTAAGGCAAGGCTTGTAGCTCGTATTGCCAAAATCTTATCTCATAATAAGAAATTTTGCTACAGTAAATATTTTATTATTTTGATTTAAGCAAGTTTTCATAGTTTTTTAAATTTAATTTTATGTAGCCTATTTCTATTTTATTAATTTCTCCAACATATTGAGTTATAATTGTTAATATATCGTTACTAACTTTATATATTATTCCAAAATACTGATTTCCATCACTGGATTCGATTCCAGCAATATATCCAGGAGAAAGATTTTTTTCATTTATTACTTTTAAATTATTTAATTTTAGTAGTATTTTACTTGATTTTAATATACAATTTGAAATTAGTCTATCTCTGTTTTCTTTTCTTTGTATTCTAGATTTTTCTTTTTTTACAACTTTATCTAAATTTATTATGTTGACTTTTTTATCTAAATATTTTTCTGCCATGTTATCAATTCCTATTGATATGATGGTATCAATATTAAGTTTCTGAGCCAATGAAAGTTTAAGCTTAATAGATTCTTCATCCACTAAACCATCCGTGTCTATAATTAAGTTTTCTTTCCCTAATTTTTCTATACATTCGATATATTTTTCCTTATTTTTATAAGAACTGAAATCACCAACAAAGCAAGATTTTATATTTTTTACTGAGTCTTTCCAACCAGGAATGTAAGGAGGAATTATATCAGAAATACTAACAAAAGATGGACAATATATTTCATTCTGACCGAGATCAGCACTCATAATTTTCATTTTCTTTCCTTCAATCCAAAAAGAGTTTATAAGAAATGCAGCTAAAGTGCTTTTACCACTATCATTAGGTCCTATAATTAAAATTTTTTCACTATTAGAAACTTTTTTATATATCTCGTAAAGAATAGTATAAATATTATCATTAACTTCGATAACGCTTTTGTAGGAAGGGCTTACTTCAATACATGATTTGCTTGCAATTATAGGTAATGATCTTCCTAGAGGAATTATTATGCTTTTCCTTTGGCTCTTGTTATTTAATACAAATCCTAAAATATTTATACTTCCTTCTATTAAGTTTAATCTTAAAGGTCCTTGTAATAAATAGTAACCATTGTAAGTGTTGCAGCTCATTTTTAAATCCCAAATTAAAAGATTTATTATTTGGTTTTAATTTGCTTTATTTAAAATGACTAAAATTATATTGACAGAAAATTTAAATAACGATTCCTATTCTTTTAATAGAAGGCGAGCCGCGGTCGTATAGTCTGGCCTAGTATGCGGGCCTGTCAAGAGGTCATGTGAGCTAAAACTCACAGAAAGCCCGTGACCCGGGTTCAAATCCCGGCCGCGGCGTCATTATTATGAGTTAAAATAATACAAATATCATATTTTTATGTTCAAAAATTCTTTAAGCATTAGATTATAAATCTTTACGTGCTATTATGATAAATTTGAAAGCTAAGCAAAAATAAGTAATAGTACCCTTAACTGCTTATAAAGTTTATAAAATTATTAAATTTATGGTGAAATCTATTGTCAACCATAATTAAAGACATATTGTTGAACTTTGAGGAATCAGGCGCGATGTCTCCAGGAGATGTTGCCCAAAAACTAAACATACCTAGGTATAAAGTATTAGCAACAATACAATGTTTATCCGATTTAGGTTTTTTAGATCCTTTATATTCTAGAGGTAGCTATAAAATATACCAAATCAGTTTATTAGGAAAAAAGGTTTTAGCTAAATTAAAATCTGAAGAATCTTTAAAAGAGATTTTAGAAGAAAGTATTTTAGAAGAAAGTATATTAAAAAACAATAAGGAAGGTATTAAAGCAGAATCTTAGCTTAGAAAAAATTTCGGAATTTCTTCTATATTAATAATTGGTATAGCTATCCATCCGGGTTTTATTTTGTCTGATATTTCAACCTTCTCTCCAAGCTCATCAGTTTTTATAAGCACATATTTAGATTTTTCATGGCTTATGTTTTCACTGCTCTCATAATAGTAAATTAATGGTATTCCATAGAATTTATAATAATCCTTATATGTTGCCTGTACAAAATACACAGCTTTATTGTTTTTATTAAATCTATAAATTGGCATTAAAATTAGATGTGCTGCCATTGATGATGCAAGTCTTGCAAGATCGTTTATAGAACTTACCTTCACTAAAAAGGCTTCATCAATTTTTTCTTCCACATTATGCACCTATTAGATACTGTTATAATTAAAATTAAAAAAGTAAATATTAATTTTGTTGTTATTAAAGAAGATAGGAATATAAATATTAACATCGTTTAAATTTTTGTACAAATCTTTTATATGAATAATTAATTAGCTCAAAAACTCTACTATGAACTATAATGACAAAATAAACGACAAGCCTCGCCCCTAGAAGGGGGCGGGGTAAAGCTTTTAAATAGAGCTTTTAAACTCTGAAATACATAAAGGTATTGTGAAAACAATAAGGTGTGGGGAAGCCCATAATGGGCATATCAAGTGTGTGTAGTGTCCCCACACAGATACATATCCCTGAGTCCCTAGGATCTGGGAGCAGAGGGCAACTCCCAGTGAGGGATAGGGGTAATGGGCTGAAGACTCAGCCATTGGTCTACCGCTGGATGAACGGGGCGGGGTGGATAATTCCCACTAGCAATGAAGTGATGAAAATGAAGGTGGTAAACCACAAACCTGTGAGCCGCCCTGGGGAACCCTCATCCTTCAGGGTGGGGAGGAGGTCAGTATAATATAATATTGATTAAGATTTTATTTTTTTGAATCAAATGAAGTCCAATAGATTTTTGCCTTTTCTTTCTTTCGATATATTATTAATTTTTTCAAAATCTTGCTCTAATTTATTTTTTATTTCGGGTCTATATAATGCGGCCGCAGGATGATAAGTGGACATAATTTTAATTTTCATATTATTATATTCTATTTCTTTCATTATCCCCCTTTCTTTTTCTATTCCTTCCCATTTTTGATTAGAAATTAATGATAATGCTTCTCCTGAAGTCCTACCCAAAGCTACTATTATTTCAGGTTTAATAATATCAATTTCTTCTTTCAAATATGGTATGCAAGCCTCAATTTCTTCTTTCAAAGGAGTTCTGTTGTTAGGAGGCCTACATTTTACTACATTTGTTATATATACTTCGTCTCTTTTTAAACCAATTTTATTTAGTAAATAGTCAAGAAGCTTGCCTGCCGATCCTACAAATGGTTTCCCCTGTATATCTTCATTTCTACCAGGAGCTTCACCAATAAACATTATTTTAGCTTTTATATTTCCATAACCAGTTACTGCGTTTTTTCGATTTTGATATAGTTTGCATTTTTTGCAATTTTTTATTGAATTATTTAGTTCATTAAGTCTAAGAGTTTCTTTACTTTCCATTACTATCACTAGTATGGTAAAGGTTTATCTAACTCTTCAGCCGTTGGTTTAGATGGTATTATGCATAAGAATTTTAATTCGGACTCGGCCCAATATTCGTGATCTGCATTAGGCGGAATATAAATAAAGTTACCTTCCTCTACATTATAAATTTTTGTACCTATTTTTATCTTGCCTTTGCCTTCCAAAATAAAAATTTCATGTTCCCAAGGATGAAAATGAGAATTAATATGGCCACCCGCTTCTATTCTAAATAATCTCATAAAGAAATTATAGTTATCATCAGCTAATAACCACCTTATAAATGATTTTTGTGCTTGATCTTCTGGTAATTTTTCTTCATTTATCTCATAAAATTTTTTAATAACAGGTTTTAATTCTAACAACTCATTCACCTATCATTATATATATTTTAAAAATATAAAAATATAAGTTAATATTCTAAAGCATTTTTATTAAAATTTTATATTATAGGATCATGTATTTTTGTTAATTTAAAAATTATTATGAATATAATTTTTTATAAGTTTTTGAGACGTAAGACATAGCAATAAGTGCTCCTAAAGCTATACCTACAGCTAAATAAATTATATACATTCCATAGTCTATAGCATTATTTGAAGAGTATATTGTAATATAATTTACTGAATTAGCATTATTAAAAGATAGTTCACCTAAATACCAAATAATAGAATCAACAACGGCAGTTTCCATTATGCTCAAAGCGCTTCCAGGTTCGCTATTCATTATCTGTTTGGCATAGCTCATATATGAATTATCAATTGAACTTTGCAATCCTCTTGAGGCTAATTCAGAGCTAATTAAATTAAACTCGCTTTGTAATTCTGTTGCATATTGACTTGTTACAAATGGATAATTTGTTCCTGTTATTATAAATATGATACTTAATGAATTTTGTAAAGCATCTTCATATACTCCAATAGCAGCAGTATAATAGCTCTTGCTAAGCAAACTATTTGCATTTGATAGCAAATAGTTAAGATCATTCTTCATCGCGCTAAGTATTTGAGCATCTGCAATATCACCAATAGATGTATATTGAGAAATATAATAGTCTATTAAAGAATTTGCATAATTTACAGCGGTTGTTGTATATGTTGATGCCGCGCTTGCTGTTGATAATATCAATCCTTGAGAAATAAATGGGGGAGTTCTATTTGATAAAACTGCCGCTTCAGCCCACGATAATGCACTCTCTAATCTGGCCTGAGAATACGCAATATTTTGTGCTATTGTTAATAAAGAAGAGTTAGATATACTGGATGATATGCTTTGTGTATATTGGGCACTATATATTGTATCCGCTATTCTGCTAAAAGCGGTTGCCATAAGTTCTTGTGAGTATAAGGTATTTAGATTAAAATAATTAATAAGCTTAGATTCAAGATTATTTGCTTCATTTATAATGTTTTGAGTAACATTATTAACAAATGTAGATAAGTAGCTACCCCTATTCAAAGATAGTTCGTAAAGCCATATGGTATAGTTAGCTGTTAATGCATAGTAATAAGCTGTAAAAGCATAGCTTGCTGATGCATATGGATCTTTATTTATAGTCTCCTTTGCTAAGTTAATATTAGTTTTAGTGTAATTTATTATTTGTTGTACATTTAAAATTAATAAGGTTTGATTATTTAATATTGGCATATTTGAATTAACTTCGTTTAATATTTTATTAGTTTGATTAATAAATTGGTTTGAGGCATTTTTCATAGCTAATTCAAATTCTGCGTCTTTTGATACATTAATGTTTATGTCATATTGTGAAGTCTTGTAAATTTCGTTAGACGCATAAATAATCCCTGGAACAGGCAAGAATTTTTTGCAATTAGATACACCACTGTTTGCCAGATTACCAACTGGAAATGCTAAGGTCAAATTATTCGACGAGGCGGCGGAACATTTTTCTGATAAGCCACCTATAGGGCCAGATAGACCAGAAGGAGATACAGCTCCTGTTATTGCATATGTGTGTAATATAGAAGTGTTTAAACCAGTGGCTAAACCATAAGTCGCAAGCATTACTCCAAAGCTACCGCTAGGCCCCGATATAGAATCTGAAACATTAATGAAAACTTTCAAATTATAATTGTTATAATTTAACCCAGCATATAACATTGCTACCATATAAGCCATCTCCATGCTATATAGTGTAGAACTTTGAACTTGTCCATTGCTTTGCACGATAACTTGTCCTGTTCCTGGATAAGATAAGGTTACAGTAGTATTTATCACAGTTCCACTATTATTTCCTTCAACAGCTGGTAAATAAAGCCATGTAGATCTAGACCACTGAGTTTGTTGAGTCTCTTCTAGTTGCTGTGCTTTTATTACTGGAGATAGTAAGAATAATAAAGTAATTGCAAGCATAAATATAGCTATCATCAAATTTTTCCTTTTCAATTTTAAGCCCCTCCACTCACTAAATATGTGGAGAGGGTTTTAACTTGTGTGGTGAGGAATATGGGTGGTAAAAAACAGAATAAGGTTAAGGAAGATCAAATAGATCAGAAAGCATCTACAGCAAAGGAGTTAAAAATAGTTGCAACTCAAGTTATAACTAAAGATAAAGTAATTCAAAATCAAAAACTTATGTCACTGCTTTATTTAATATCTCAACTTGGTATGGTTCATGAGAGAACTCTGCAAATAGTTGTTTCTGAACTTAAGAACAAAGGAATAGATTTAGGCTATCAATTTAACCAGTTAGGGAATGATCCCTACAGCCCAGCATTAAAGAATGATATTGTTGCATTACTATATACGGGCTTAGCTGAGGCGGAGCCAAGATATAGAAAGATTAGAGTAACAGGGGATGGTAAAGAAGTTTTAGAAAAAGCTGAAATACAAAAATCCTTCCAAGAATCACTAAGTAAAGTATTAAATGAAATAAAGAATAAAGCCTCTTTAACTGATGCCGAAATTGATTTCGAATTAAGAAAAGCAAACAAGCTTTCAGGCAAGAAACCTAGGAGTTAAAATCTATCATTTTTGATAAAGTATGGGAGTTTTTAAGGAATAAACCTAGTAAAATATCCTAACCTCTTATTATATTTAATTGAACATATTAAATTGGTGCTAAAGTTAATGATCAGATACGTTCATCTTCTGGGTAAAGAATCCAGACAAAAAATAATACAGATATTAGCTAATGAAAGAGGGGTGAGGGAACTTGCAAATGAATTAGGGGTTACTCCAGCTGCAGTTAGCAAGTATCTTTCAGGTTTAACTCATCCATCGGATATTGTTTTGGAAAAAGCAATAAGTATTGCTAATGAGGAGGAGATAACCAGTATAGTCAAGGTAGTGTCTGATGAATTTATCGATGGGTTATCTAACTTTATTGATTGGAGTTTAAATAGAGGTATTTTAGATATAAAGTTTTATAAAAGGCTAAATGATTTGACAGCTAAAGTTGGTCTTGTTACATTGGGCCAAAAAGATTTTACAACTGCTTAAAGAACAACTTTTTATGTTATGAAAATTGATAAAGAGTTAGAAATAGATAAGCATGAAGTTGATTGTATAAATAAATAGGTTAAAAATAAAGCAAGTATACATTGGACCAATTTTATTAAATGGTAAAATAATTAATGGAAATTACTACCAGTAAGTAGTGATTCACTTTTATTCGAAAATTTAAATTATAGTGTTAAATAGTATGATATAGTATGATATAATATGGGTTGCTATGAGAAAATTATAATGAAAATGAATATTTAATAATATTCATATTTATAAAATCTTTCGATGTTGAAAGAATATCATAAGATCCTTCACTGCATTTATATATTATATCAATCTTCCCTTTTTTTAAGTTATTTTTCAATTTAAGTTACAAGTTCGCAAGTTAATATAAGATCTTGTTTATTCCAAGTTTCTTGTCGGTTTGTGATATAGAATCATATTTAGAAGAGATTTCAAGAGATGCCCTTATTGCGTCAATGTTTTCGGGAACTACAATAGATTCTTGATGTACTGCTTGGAAGAATTGAACTTCATTTTCATCTATGCTTATAGAATCCTTAAATACGACTAATTCGTTGACATCCCCTCTTTCCTTTACTAATCTTGCTGCATCTATTATTTGTGCTGTACTTTGTATATCAGACAATTTGGTATCTAAAAGAATTATTCTTGGGGCTTGCATTAAGGCATCTATGATATCATTTTTTATAATCTTATCTTTAAATCTTATTGTAACATGATGTACATGCATTAATGTTGTTGGAACTACAACAGCAGCAGTTGAGATATTTATCCAAGGTATGACGGATTTAACGTCTAATGCATGATGGCTTGGTAAATTCACAGGGTTTAATACAATTGAATTAATTGGGCCTTTTTTAATCTCTTGGGGATCAGCGCCTCTTCTTATTAAAACAGCATTTATCTTCTCTATTTTGGAAACTTGATTTAATGTGCATATACTTCTTAATAAACCAGTTGTATTGCATGATACAACTCTAATGCTTTTTTTACCATAAGCTTCATCGTAATTACATAGAGAGTTAAAAGAAATATCAGCTATGCTAGCTTCTTCTCCTCCTTGAAAGATAGAGTTTATCCCATTAGTTTTGTATAATTCTTTATAAGTTTCACCAACACCATCAGGTGTAGCATCAACTACAATATCTGATTCTTTAATTAGATCATTTATTGTTCCCCTAACTTCTATTCCTTTTTTTCTAAACGTTTCCATATCTTTATCTGATATTGTATAAATGTCAATCCCGGCTCTTATTGCGTATAATGCGTTGTAGTCAGGTTTCTTCTTCACTATGCCTGAGACTATCATATCGTCTTGCTTGTTAACTGCTATAGCTATCCTCTTTCCGATAGTTCCAAAACCATTTATTGCTACCTTTACCTTACTTTTCATATCATATCCCTTTGAAGAACTTTTCGTATGATAAGGTTAATGCTTCAATACCAGGCATTTTTTCTCCTGATAGGAAATAAACAACTGCCCCTCCACCCGTACTAATATATCCAATTTTTTTTCTTAGCCATGGTGATAAATCGTCTAGTATTGAAATGAAATGTCCACCTCCAAATATTACATAAGCATTACTATTTAGAGATGCTTCAGCCATTTTTATCGTTCCTGCTTTAAATCTCTCATCTTCAATAACTCCTGCTGGGCCTCTCATAACTATAGTTTTAGAATTCTTTAGTATCTCACTATACTTGCTTATAGTTTCTGGCCCTATGTCTTTTGCTGCTCCTTTTATTTCTTTAGCGCTCACAACTTCTGTTCCATTATTGACCTCGGAAACAAAATCTTCTGGAACTATGATATTTTCATAGTTTAAAAGAGCTTTAGTTTCTGGGATTAAATGAGTAAACTTTTCGTTTATTATTTTCTCAGCGCTTCCTACATTAAATCCCTTGGCCTTTAAAATTAACAAAGAGACTAATCCTCCAGTTAATATATAATCCGCTTTGTTTGACTTTACTAAATGGCTAATTATTTTTATGGCATCGCTAAGCTTTGCTCCTCCTATAAAGAAAGTCCTTGGCCTTTCTCCATGAAGAGCTTTAGATAGACCTTTTATTTCTTCTTCCATTACTCTTCCTGCTATTCCTGGTATAACTAAGGGAAAACCAGCAATGCTAGCTTGACTCCTATGAGAGCTTGCAAATGCGTCCCCAACATAATAATTAAATAATGGCGATAATTTTTTTACGAAGTTTGTTTCTATTAGCTGTTCGAACGGCATTTCTATATTTTCTTCCGATAAAAACCTTGTGTTTTCTAGAACTAAAACTTCTCCAACCTCTAACGTAGCTATTCTTTTCCTTGCTTCAGGTCCAATTATATCACTAATAAATTCAACATTAAATCCAAGCATTTTAGATAAAATTTCGGAGTGTTTTTTTAAAGAAATGAAATCGCTTTCTCCAGGTCTACCTTGATGACTCATAATTACCAATTTAGAGCCTAATTCAACTAGCTCTTTTATTGTTTTTACATGGGACCTTATTCTACTCGTATCCATAATCTCATTATCTTTTATGGGAGAGTTTATGTCTACTCTGGCTAGCACTTTTTTGTTTGTGAGATCTACATCATCTAACGTTGCTATGTTCTTTCCATTATAAGAAATAGCCACTCCACTCACCCATATTAACCCTGTGAAATATTAAAAAACTGAAATATAAAAACCTTTTTCATATAAGATATTTTAGCTAATATTAATGCAAAAAATAGGGATTAAAAATGAAAATAAAGTGGTGCGGAAATTCATATTATATGATAGAAAAAGATAATGTTACGATTGCTATAGATCCCCATGATGGTTATAGTCTTAATTTAAAGCCGTGCTATGTTGATGCAGATTATATTATAATAACGCATAATCATTATGATCATAATGCAGTAGAGATGTCTTATGGGAATAAAACTAAGGAAATAATAAGAGACATTGTAGGAGAAAAAAGAATAGATAATATTAGGATAGAATTTTATGAAATGGCTCATGATAAAAATGGGGGAAAAATATTTGGTAAGGTTAAAGCGTTTAGCTTAATTACTGATGGAATAAAAATAGTAAATCTATCTGATATAGGGGAAAAATTTAACGAATTCATAAAAGAAGTATTCTCTCCTGTTGATATTTTAATGATTCCTGTTGGTGGAGTTACAACAATAAATTATTTGGAAGCGATAGAATATATAGAAAATTTAAAACCAAAAATAGTTTTACCAATGCATTATTGGATTAAGGGATCTACATTGCCTTACGATTCAATTGATAAGCTTGTAAACAGTATTAATTATAAAAAAATTTTTATGAATTCTAATGAAGTTAATATTGATCTAAATACATTGCCCAATGATATTCAAGTATTTATATTAAAATACAATTAACTATTTTAAATCTCTCTTTTGCCATATACTGGTTAAATCTCTCTTTCTGACGTCTCTCATCATTGATTCAAGTCTTTTATATACAGTGCTATGCATCTTTCCTTCAATTAATAAGTCTATTCCATGTTGTGCAATGATAGCTCTATCATAGTCACCAATTATACCTACCATATTGTTCCCTACATGTATTATTGTTCCTGTTATTTCTTCTATGGTTTTTTTAGCCCTTCCATCTTCACCAATTATCCTACCCATAACCCTCTTAATATGATTTGCCGAATCGCCTACTTTTGATTTTATATCTATAATTAGCAGAACACTATCTTCATCTAAAAGGTCTATTATATCTTCTTTAGAGAAACCTATGCTTATTGCTTGTATAACATCTTTTGCTTTCATCATATCTGCAGGAGATGTTTCATTACTAATTGGTTCTATTGTTACAAGGGAGTTGTTTCTATCTATGTCAAGCTTAATCTTTAGTCTTGTTTCTATATCATTTTTTATACTGTTAAATTCACTCATAAAGTGTTCTATATTATCAAACGGTAGTTGTGCGTATACTTTAACCCATTTTTCTACTCTTCCTTCCTTGTTAGACAAGGCATTGTCCCTCTTTCTAATTCCTCGTATTCCTCCACATTTATTAGCTTTGAGAAGAAAGAATAAACATTTTTCAAATCTCTTTTAAGAAATGAAAATGCGTTCGGATGGTTTAAATCAACAGATTGTGAAACATCAATAATATAAACTTTTGAATTCCAATACATAATATTGTATTCACTTAAATCAGCATGAACTAAATTAGCATCGCATATCATTTTTACCAAATTTTCTTTTATTTCATTATATATTTTTAATATGGTTTCACTATCTAATTCTTTATATATTTCATTTAGCAATGGTGCTCTATACCCATTTTCTCCTATGAACTCCATTACTAAGACATTCCCGGATAATCCCTTAGGTTCAGGAACATTTATATCGTATTTTTTCATTCTTTTTAAGTTATTAAATTCTTTTTTTGCCCATAGATATATTAATGATCTAAATTTATTTGGAACGGACTCGAACCTTGGATCTCCATATATGTATTCTTTAATGCTTTTTCTAAATTCTGCAGTAGAAGTTAAAAATATCTTTATTGCTAGGTCTTCATTATTAAAGCCTTTACCCCAAAATAACTTTGATTCCTTACCAGAGCTAAAGGACCCTTTAATTTCCTTAATTACTTTTTTACTTGTTAACTTATAAAGATGGTAATTTGTAAAAGAATCTATTACTTCATCAACAGTTTTTATTATATCTTCATCTTTTAGTTTTTTCTCTACTTTACTTTTCTTATTTTTGTTCAACCACCTTCCTCTCCTAATAGATCTTTTGGCAGTAAACCTTTTTGCATTAATTCCTTTACTTCACTTTGCTGATATTTATGGACAACTTCACCTTTCATATCTGATGTTCCCCAAGGTAAGAAGAGGATTGTATCTCCTTCATGAAGCCAAACCCTTCTCCTCATTTTTCCTGGTATCCAAGCTTTGTATTTGTTACCATCTGAACAAATAACTTCTAAAAATCCGGCTCCAATAACTTTTTGTACAACGCATATTATTGTACCCTCTTCATCATTGGGTAAGGGCATTTCACCTTTAGATCCGTTATCACGATTTTTCTGTTTTACCAAACTAAATCTCATCCTCCAAATTTATCTTAGTATAGAATAGGTTATTTTAATTTTTCTAGTTTATTATTAACACAATTTATGTTTTAAAATTTATTATTTAGTAAGAATATGCCGTATCTCAAAGGGAATATTTTAGGTATTGTAGTACAATCTTTCCATCAAATAAATAAAGTTCTTAGATAAATAAGCTTTGAACTCTTGTCCTTCTCTTAGATCATCTATAAGGCCTTCAATGCTATGCTCTCTATATTCATATGTATTAGTATAGTTAGATTCTTTATCAGAGAATACGTATATATCATTATTTTTTTCTATTAGTTTTACTATTTTAAGATTTGTTTCTTCATCATATAATCTAAATCCTTTATTCCATAGATTTTCAGTTTCGATGATTTTCTTTTCTCTGGAATTCAAATTTTCAACCAAAATGCCGTTTAATCCTTTTGATACGTATATATATGGTTGACCTTCATAAACGAAAATGTCTTTTGGTTTTAGGTTAAGAAGTCTTACTGATATATACATTCTACTCTTTCTTGAACCATCTTTATTAACTCCTATAAGTTTGTATGTCTCTATAGTTTTGGCCATATATTCCTCTTTTAATTTAGTTGCAATAGCCTTGGCATATTTATTATCTCTAATATATAAATCGAACCCATCTTTTTTTATTTCTTCAACCTTTATAATTTCTCCTCTTGATAAATTTGCAATTTTATTTATTTGCTTTTTAATTTCGTTATAGAGTGATTCCGATATTTTATTTGGATACCCTCTTATTTGAATTATCGCATTATAACCCCTTAATGTTTTTATAGAAGAACAAGTGGGACAAATTGTATCGTTTAATTTAATAATCACTATTTTGTCTTCCGATAGGCTTAGATTTTTGTAAGATGCCTCAATAATTATCTTTGCTTTTATGTAGTTCTGATTTCTTTCTATAAATTCAATTTCTTTGATATATGTATCTTTAATAGGTTCCACAGGTTTCATTTTTTCTGTTATGTATATTCTTAAATAGCTATCCAAAGTCTCTTCTAAGGTCTCTAATCCTGACGTCCATTGACCTAAGTATTTATAAGAGCCACAAATGTTACAATATGTAAACTCTACTTTATCAGGTATTATTGCAAGACCTTTATGTTTTATAAAGCAGTCTTTACAAAATTTGTCTATAAATTCTACTTCGTTGCTCGATCTTCCACACATTGGACATATTTTTTCAGGCATTTTTCTCTTCCTAAATATTAAATATAGACAGAATTTATTTAATTTTGTCAGGCTAGATAATGTTATTAAATAAAGATCTATTAATTTTATGATAATAAATTGCTAATTAAACAAGATTGTTTAAAGTTAATTATTTTACATTGTAATAATAAATCTGGGTATAAGCATTGGTTACTAGAGTTGCGGTTTTAGGCACAGGAAATATGGGAAGTGCTATAGCTGAGAGACTATCTAATTCAGGATTTACTATTTTTTTATGGAATAGAACAATAGAAAAGGCAAAATCAATAGGGTCTAAATTGAACGCTGAGGTCTTTGATACTCCTTGGAAAGCTGTAGAGAATGCTGATATAGCTATTTCATTAGTTTCAGACGACAATGCGCTTTATGATATTGTGTCTCAAATGAGGAGAGCAGATGGTTTATTATTTATTAACTCTTCTACGGTTACCCCTAATGCTAGTATGATTGTTTCTAGGCAATTAAAGGAACTCGGTATTTGTTATGTAGAGGCTCCCATTATTGGGAATCCTCAAAATCTAATAGAAGGTAATGCAGTTTTTCTGGTTGCTGGAGAAAGAAATTGCGTTAGATATTCTATGGGGATTTTAACTTTAGCAGGAAACGTTATTGAAATTGGTAACGAAAGCTATAAGGCATCAATTGCTAAGCTGGTATATAATTCTTTATTAATATCTTCAATTGCTTTATTAAGCGAATCATTAACTTTAGCAGATGCTTATGGCATTGAACCAAATAAAATAAAAGAAATAACAAAAAATACCGTTTTTAGCCAATTTATTGAAAAATATTTAGATAGAATATTATCTAACAGCAATCTTACATCTTTTAGGCTTTCCTTGGCTGCTAAAGACTTGGAATATGCGAATAGGTCTGGATTTGATGCAGGCGTTGCATTACCAATAATTAGAACTGCGGCTCAAGTTTTTAAGCAAGCAGAAAACTTTAACATGAAAGATGTAGATTATACAAAAATATATGATTTTATAAATCCAAAGAAAAATAAAGAAGATAAAAATAAAAAAACTTAGTAAAAAATTGATGCCTCATCGCTTTGGCCCCTCTTCATTTTTTATTCAGAAGCGGCCACATACTAATCACAGGCATCAATT
Organism: Caldisphaera sp.; assembly: GCF_049974385.1. Lineage (NCBI taxonomy): Archaea > Thermoproteati > Thermoproteota > Thermoprotei > Acidilobales > Acidilobaceae > Caldisphaera > Caldisphaera sp. The sequence goes on from NZ_JBMFIW010000027.1 coordinate 14,728, forward strand.
AAATATAATAAAATTGGTCTTATTAATAGTTTAATGCCAAACTAGAATTTAATAATTACAAATTAAGAGAATTTAATCTAAAGGTAGTTATTTGATTCATTTCATTTAGATCATTACATATATAGCTCTCTTCAACTACATTATCTATATTATAGTTAATTTCTTTGGCAATTTTTATTATGTTTTCTTTATTAGTTGCAATTATAGCTAAATTATTATAGTTTTGTGATTTATTAATAGCCTCATACAGTTGTTTAGACCTTGTTAAATAAGTCAAGGCTCTTAAAGATAAGTTTGATACTTTATGATTTAGCGCTGTTGAATCTTCAATTACATAACTGTATATGAGAGCTAAGGAACAAGGCTCTACTTGATTTGGTACTGAAAATATTAATGTTTCAGGCTGATATTTTTTTGAGAGTCTGGCAATGAATTTTTTATCAAACACCAAATTATTAAATATAGACAAATAAATTTTTTCAAATGGAAAACTAAAATTAATTATTATCAACTTCTTACACCTAAAGTTTGGTTTAAGTAACTCTCTATTTCTTGAGTTGGATATAAACCAACAAATTGATTAACTGTTGAGCCTGTTTGAACATTGTATATTATTAATATCGGCGCTGCATCTATTCCTTGATTATAAGCTAAATTAGCTATAGCATATGCATTTTTCATGGTAGAGTTGATATTATTGTAGTTAATTGATAGGTTGCTTTGATTAAATATCAAATATAATGTGTACGGTGTAGGCATTTCTAGTTGTGATGTTTTATTATTTTCATATAGCATTATATTATAATAATAAATAGCATAATCTTTTTCTAAAACATTATAGAATTGTGTAAATCCATATTTTTGATATAATAGATCTAACATAGCTATCATTTCCAAAGAATATTGATGTATCGGCATACCGATAAAAACTAATTTTGCATAGTTGTTCTTGGCTAAATATTTCAAATAAGGAAGAGTGCTGTTAAATTCTATGGCACAATATGGGCATTCAGGATCATAAACAATAAAAAGATAATATTTTGATGAGTTAGATCCATAACTAGGGACTAATGATGTATTTATGTATGGTAATAGGGGCCTAACGTTTATTAAATTGCTAGTTATGGTCTGAGTTGATGTAGGTTGTGCAGTTTGACTACTTGTTGTATATAACTTAGATGTACTAGCTTTATTTATTGCTACGTATGAGCCTATTCCTATGACTATAATTGCTAAAGCAATTACCAAAGTTATTATGCCTTTATTCGTTTGGCTTCCACCTCAAATTATATGCTAAAAGAAAAGTTTATAACACTAATTTTCATAACGCAAATAGAATTTAAAATATAAACTTTTTAATTGATATTGAGTTAGAATTTACTTTTGTATGTCTTTTTGAGACTCTTGTTTTTGATCTTCGCCTTTTGATTCTTTCGTTATCTCTTTTAACTCTTTTTCTAGCTCTTTTTCAATCTCTTCTATAGGCTTTGGTGGAGGTGTTGTTGCTAATGTATATCCTATCCACCCAATTATAGCAAATACTGCTAATACTGCAATGCTTCCTGTTAATTTTAATAATATTAAGCTGGCTTTTGCAGCTATTGGAGGGTACCATAATATAATAAGATACGCCAATATTGTTACTATTGAAACCACCATTAATAAAGCTCCTGTTGCTTTATCTTTATTCATTCTTTCACCGCTATACATCAATAAGTTTAAATAAATATAAATTTATCGTTTTTGTAAGTCAATATGTGATATTTATAAAATTAGAAATCTCTTTTAGTATTTTTTCGCTAACTTCATTTATGCTTTTTTCTTTGTTTCCTTCAACCTCGTCTATTTTAATTATTTTAGTACCTTCATTTTTTGCCATTTCTAGTACTTGATAATATCTATTTTTCACCACTTCCAAAAACGATCTATTCTCAAATACAGATATTTTGGTTCTCTTTGAAATTCTTGCTAAAGCTACATCTAAAGGAACTTCAAGAAAAACTATAATATCAGCGTTTATTGCATATTGATTGATTTTATGAACCCAATTAATATTATCACCTTGATAAGCCATATTTGAATATTTATATCTATCAGTTATGACTATATACTTTTCATCAATATAACTTATAATTCCCTTGTTTGAGCCATCACCATATTTCAAATGATATAATCTATCTGCTGCGAACAATAAGGCAATTATGTTGTTATCAATAATTTTGTCTTTCTTATTTATGATCTCTTGTATTAATAAACCAATTTCGTTGTTTGTTGGTTCTTTGGTATATATTGATTTATATCCTAACATATTTAGTTTTTCATTTAATATTTTAGAATGAGTTGTTAATCCACTACCGTCGATTCCCTCAAATGCTATTAGCATACCTTTTCTCAATATTGATCCCGATATAAATTTATGTGTTTCCTATTAAATTCTTATTTCGGTTTTCTCAAATTACAATGGAATATTTAAAAGGCTGAATTATAATTAAAATTTAGGGGATACTAAAAAACCTTAAAGTTTAGGATAGCCTAAAAATACTTAAGGCCTGTTAATTAAAAATGAGAGGATAAATATGGAATACAAGGAATTATTAAAGACGTTTGGACCAGCATGGATAGTAATGATAGCAGATGTAGATGTAGCATCAATAGTAGAAGGCCTACAATCTGGGGTAGCATGGGGTTACAGAATGGTATTTATAATGTTAATTTTAACTATCCCATTGTTCTTTATACAGGACGCTGCTGGCACTTTGGGAACAGTATCAGGTATGGGATTAGGCGAGGCTATAAGAAAAAAATTTGGTAAAAAACAAGCCATAATCGCTTCAATTCCAATGTCTATTACAGATTTTTTAGAATATGTGGTTGAATATGCCGGCATAGGACTTGGGTTGGAATTATTGGGTATTCCATTGGAGATCGGATTGGCAATTGCATTTGTTTTTCATATTTTAGTTGCAACTAGCAGAAAATATAAACATGCAGAAGCAGTCTTAGTTCCAATAAGCTTTATTTTAGTTGCAACTATAATTTGGTTATCTTTCATTTTTCCAATAAATTGTAAACAATTTTTATCATATGGCATAAGCCCCCTACAGCCTTATACTAATAAATCATTTGATTTTCTATTTGCTGCAAGTATTGGAGCAGTAATTATGCCGTGGATGTTGTTCTTTCATTCAGGGGCAGATTCAAGAAAAAAATTGAAAATAGAAAATATGAGAGCTGAAAGATTAGAAACACTAGTTGGGGCGATAATTTCTGAAGTTTTAATGGTTGTAACAGTTATAGTTGGGTATAATTTAAATAAGTTAGATCCTTCTATTGGATCTGATATTCTAGACTACAATTTACTGGCAAGTATATTGAAAAATTTTAACTTGAGTGCATTATACCTATTAGGTGTAGGATTCATAGCATCGGGCTTTCTTGCTTTAGTAGTAATATCTATGGCATCTGCTTGGGGAGCTCTAGAGGCACTTAACATAAATAAACATAAATGGTATGTAATGATTTATTCTTTAGAATCATTGCCAGCAATGGTTTTAGTATTAATATCTAAAAACTTAGTTTACTTAATGTTGGAATTAATGGTTATTTATACGATTGTTGTTGCGCCTCCTTTGTATTACTTAGGTAGATTAGTTTCTGACTATAAGATAATGAAGGGAAAACCTATAAAGGGCATTAGATTAAAATTATATTGGTTATTATCTGCATTAATTGTTATAGGTGGCTTACTAGGGTTTATTTCTTTATTTTAAATAATATCACATTTAATAAAGTGTTTCCAATCTTATAAAAATCGAATTATAAAAATTAACAGTATGCCATAGCTCTGATAAGATTTTCTTTAGCTAGTTCAGCATATTGCATTACCTGGGGGACAGGAGGTATTTGATCAATAATTTTCTCAACTCTGTTTATTACTTTTTGAATTTCTATCATATTGCAATCATGTACGCTAAGATCTATTACCTGTAATGATAATCCTCTAAGTGAAGCTCTAATCACTACTAAGCTACCAGTTTCATCTCTGTTTATAATTGTATTTAAGTAAATTGCTGCTTGATTTAAGTATCTGCTGGCCTCTAATATTAATAGCTTATAAGATTTATCATCGCGTTTAGCTGTCAATTCTTCCACCTGCAGTACTTATAACTAATATATTAGTATTTGAGAAAAGTTAAAAGCATATTGACAAAGAAGTTAATAAAATTCAACTTTAGCTTAAAATTTGTAAATATATAAACTAATAACTAAAACATTGGGAAAAATAGTAAAAGCTTAAAAGTGGGATCATTTACAATAAGATTGTGATCAGAATTGGGTGAAGAAAGAGAATTAGTGTTAGAAAACGTTAGAATTTTAGATCCTGAGTCTGGTTATGTTAGCAATAATGGTTTATTGGTAATAAAAAATAATATAATAAAGGACTTTGGTAATAAAGGATCTGTAGAGTTATCAAAAGATGTTAACTCTATAGATTGCAAAGGTCGTACAGTAATGCCAGGATTAATAGATGCTCATTTACATGTGACAGGTCAAAGATCTGGAAAGATTGAAGAAAGCCTTGTCACACCTTTAGGAGTATTCTATGCTAGAGCAGTTAAAGACCTAGAAGCATTAATAAATGCAGGATTTACAACGGTTGTTGATGCAGGCAGTTTAATAGCTCTGCATCTTAGGGATGCTGTAAACGAAAATACGATAGTTGGTCCAAGAATAGTAGCTTCAGGACTTCCATTGAGTATGACTTTTGGCCATGCAGATACTCATTACATGCCAGTAGAGTATGTAGATTATAGAACTAGTAAAAAATTAACACCTTTCATGTCATTGATTTGTGATGGTACAGATGAATGCAGAAAAGCAACAAGATATGCTATGAGAGAGGGCGCTGATTTCATAAAAGTGATGGCAACAGGAGGTGTATTGTCTCAAAGGGATAAACCAGAACATAGGCAATTTACATATGAGGAACTTAAAGCCATAGTTGACGAGGCTCAAGCTGCTAATAGATGGGTTCATGCTCACGCTCAAGGTACTGAAGGAATACTTAATTCTCTAAGGGCAGGTGTTAAAGTTATAGCACACGCAATATACATAAACGAAGAAGCTTCCGAAGAAGCTAAAAAAAGAAATGCTGTTGTTGTCCCAACTCTCTCAATTGTGCAAAGATTGATAGATGATGGTGAAAAACTAGGTGTTCCAGAATGGGGATTGAAAAAGTCAAAAGAAGTTTATGAGCAACATCTAAATGCGATTAGATTAGCATATAAGATGGGCGTTAAAATAGCTACAGGAACCGATTTTGATGGAGGAATAGGTAAAATGGGTACAAACGCTATGGAATTAAGATTATTTGTCGAGAAAATTGGTATGCCCCCATTAGAAGCAATAAGAGCTGCCACAATAAATGCTGCATCAGCTGCTGGACTTGATGGAAAAGCTGGTTCAATGAGAAAAGGCGCTTTAGCTGATCTAATTGTAATTAATGGAGATCCAACTGAAGATATAAATACTTTAGTTAAAGTAGACAACATTGAATATGTAATTAAAGATGGAAAAGTCGTAAAGAAACCTAGCAATTAATAAAACTTTTCACAATAATTTAGGAGGTTGTCTTTTTTAGTGTGGATATGGTGGTTTATAAAATCTGCAATTATGATATCTTAGATAACTTGAGTTTGCGAGTCTAACAGATAATGAGCAAGGGGTTTGGGCTTCATTGAATTTTTATGAATTTATATCTAATTCTCAGCCCTTGGGCTTCACCAGGGTCACGGGA
>NZ_JBMFIW010000028.1:0-18994 GCF_049974385.1 Caldisphaera sp.
TGCCAGCTACTGTATAACGAAATTCTTCATCTTCTTTAAGTAATCTCAAAAATTCTTCTTTAATTGCCATTGTTCCCTATTTATATATTATCAAAAAAGCTTATAAACTTGAGCTAAAATCATTATACGTAAATTAGTTAATAAATACGCTATTGGAATACAGATATGGTTTATAGAGCAGTTAAGGAAGTAATAAATTCATAGTATTTAATAGTAAATATAAGATTTCCCTTTTATTTAATACTAATATTTTATTCCCTTAATTACAGATGAAATAAAGTTTAAATTTAATCCCAATTTTATTAAATCATTAAGCTCTAAATTAACTGATAAATATTTATACCAAAACCACTTTGGTATGTTATTTAATACTTCTACCATATCGATTGATTTTCTATATTTATATGTAAACATAAACAACTTCCTGGATAATGTTGAATCATTAATTATTTTCTTTGATAGTTTTAGGTAATAATTTTTTACATTGTTAACTTCTAAGCCATATTTTGCTATAGCATTAGATAAAGCATAAGAAGACTCTATAGCTGGCCTATTACCCTCTCCACTTATCGCTAAAACTAAGCCTGCAGCCTCTCCTACATAAAAAACATTGTCAGAATAAGATTTATATTGAGAAAAAACATCAAGGGGTGCAGCCTTTACATCTTTGATTTCAAAATCTTTTAGATTTAGTTTTGCATATTCCATAATTGATTTACTAAGTATTTCATCATTCCATAAATTCACAAATCCCCCTCCCATGTTAACTAACTTACCATCATTATCTGCTGGAAAAATCCAATAAAGCCCCCCTTCATTAGGCCTAAAGTCTAATATAACATGGTTTGGGTCCCATTCAGTTTTTAAAATATATCTTTTAACTAATATTTTGTTTTTCAGGCTTCCAGAAAAAGGACCTCTAGCATCAACAGTTATAGATCCTTTTTCACCTTTCCAATTGTTATATATTACTTCAACGCCATTAGATATAGAAGCTTCTCTTAAATATTGGACAAACCTAGATTTATTTACTATATACCAAGGTGAAGAACCTCCAAAGTCTATTGTGGAGCTTTCTTTGTTGTTAACATATATGCTAAAAAAATTTGGAATAGTAATTATAGAATCTGATTTCTTTATAAGACCTATTGTGTTTTCAGTTCCAGTTATTTGCTCTCCGCAAGCCTTATCATATTTTTTAATAGGATCATATGCCGTAATCTTGAATCCTTTACTTGATAAGGTATATGCTAAAGTTGAGCCTGAAACGCCTAGGCCTGCTATTATTATATCTTTCAATGTCTCTACCACATATCTTTTTTAGAGGAACCTTTTAAAGGATTGTTAATAAATCTTAATAGCTTCAAAAAGATTATTAAATTTGAGGATGAAGATGGGTAAGCTTAAGTTAGAAGTTGAATCAACTAAAAGCAAATCAGGCCTTCATGCTATGAGGAAAATGATAGTTGTTTTTAAAAAAGGAAAGGAAGAAATAATTAATGAACCTGCAGAAGAAGGTAAGGGTACTTATAAAACGGGTAAATCTGGTTATGTAAATCTAAATTTAGAACCAAACGAGTACGCAGTTCACATAGTTTTAGTTAGGAATTTAAAAAATAGAGTTAAAGGGAGGTTTAAAGTATATAATCATGAAGGGCAAGAGATGTTAGAAGTAAAATATGAAAAGCTTAAAATTAGAAGATCATGGGGGGATAAAAGTCTTTCTTGGCTTATAGATAAAAGTATTGAGCTAATTGGTCTATCAAATTATGTGAGGCATAAAAACTATGGGACAGGACATACAGTCAAACCTTCTTGATCTATTAAGTTTTTTAAACGAAATAGTTAAAAATCAGAACTCTAAGATCTCATACATTTATAATGAAAATTATGGGTATCCAGATTTAGGATCAAATATTAAAGATATGAACTTATCAGAAGAGCTCAAAAATGCTTTGATTAACTATGGTATAATTAAATTATATAAGTTTCAACAAGAAGCCATGGAATCTATATTAAAAAATAATGATACAGTTATATCGGCAGGTACTGCAACGGGAAAGACTGAGGCATTTCTAATACCTATACTCAATTTATTAAAAAATAATAGTGAAGAAAGATCACTTTTTATTTATCCAACAAAAAGCTTGGAAAGGGATCAAATATCAAGGATATCTAGCTTATCAAAAGAATTGGGAGTAAGCTTTGGGATTATAGATGGAGATACGCCGCCTAAAGAGAGGACCGAAATTTATAAAAATACACCTCAAATATTGATAAGCAACCCTGATATGATCCATTTAGGATTATCTCTCTCATCAGAATTTAGAAATGCTTTAAAAAATTTGAAATTCGTTGTAATAGATGAAATGCACATTTATAAGGGTATTTTTGGTTCTCACATGAAATGGATATTATATAGGTTATCCAAGCTTTCAAATGAAGATGTTTTATTTATAGGTTCAGGAGCAACAATAGGAAATCCAGAAGAAATGGGAGAAAGTCTTTTTGGAAGAAAAGTTAAAGTAATATACGGGCCTAAGAGGAGAAAAGGAACAGCTCTTCACATTTTTATAGATCATGGCTATATGAGTAGGTGGACTTTTTCTTCTTACATAATTTCATCTTTAATAAAAAAAGGATTAAAGGTATTAGCCTTTACAGATTCCCAACAAATGAGTGAATTAATTTCAAAAATATCAAGAAAAAATTATAATACAAATGTATTAGTTCATAGAGCGGGATTAAGCGCAGAAACAAGAAAAAAAGTGGAAAATGATATAAAAGAAGGGTTAATAAAAGGAGTAGTTTCAACATCAACTCTTGAATTAGGCATTGATATTGGGGATTTAGATGCAATAGTTATGACTTCTTTACCTAAAAGTTATTCAAGTTATTTGCAAAGAGCTGGAAGAGCCGGAAGGAGAGGTAATCCTGGATTAGTGATAACAATAATGGGCGATGATCCTATAGAGTCATTTTATCTAAACAACCCAGAAAAATATTTTTCTCAAGAGCCGGATCCAGGTTATATAGAGCCTAGAAATAAAGAAGTATTAAAGTTACACTTTATTTCATATTTATTGCAAAAAGGTTTTATCAAAAAAGATGATATGCCCGAGGAGTTTTTAGATGTAGTAGATGAATTATTGCAAAAAGGTTTTATCAGCATTAGCAATAACATATATCATCCAAGTTGGAAAGAAGGTAGGAACTTTATTTTAAACAATTCTATTAGATCAACAGGACCTATAGTTAAGATTTATTATAAAAACAAAAACATAGGGTATAGAGAAATGCCTCAAGCATTATATGAACTTCATCCTAACGCTATATATTACTATTCGGGTGAAACATATTTATCAATAAAGCTTGATGTAAATTCCTATAGAGCTGAAGTTATAAAATTAAATGATGTCCATTTCTATACAAAACCCTTATATAATATAGATGTAATAGAAGTTATACCTAAAGAAAAAAGGCTTGCTGGAATAATTCCCATAACCTATGGGGATCTGCACATAATGATACAAGTTGAAGGGTATGTAGTTAAAGATGAGTATTCAGGTAGCATAATATCTACTTCTTACTATGAAAAACCCATAAAATGGGATTATTGGACTAAAGGGATATTAACAAAATATCCAGAATTAATGTTTGAAAGCGGAGAAAAGAAAATAAGCAGCTATCATGCTTTAGAGCATGTATTGATCTCTGCATCAAGGCCAATAATTGGTGCATCTGATACAGATCTAGGCGGAATAAGTTATCCCTCCGGTCATATAGTTATTTACGATTCATCAATTGGAGGTCATGGTGGTTCAAAGCTTGTTTTTGATAGGTTTGAAAAAGTTGAAGGACTGGCTTTAAAAATAGTTTCTTCTTGCAATTGTGAAGACGGTTGTCCTAGATGCGTTTTTTCTCCTTATTGTGGAAATAATAACCAATATTTATCAAGAAAAGGAGCCTTATCACTATTAAAATATGTTTTTGAAAATAAAGAAACAAAAAACGAGGAAGGAAAACCTTTGGGAAAACCTTTAGCTTAAGCTGTTATGGGTTTCTCATAAACTTCTAATTTCTCTTTGCTTACTTCTTCTAGGCTTTTCATCTTAGGTTCGGGCAATAATACGAGAGTTATTATAAATCCTAGTGCGCTTACTACAGCAAGAAGCTCTAATATTGGTTTTAATCCATAGAACTTTAGCAAAAACGGGAATAGAAAAGTAGTTATTGCAGCACCCGCTTTTCCAGATGCAGCAGAAATACCATGACCTGTAGTTCTATATTTAACTGGATATAATTCTGAAGGTAAGACGAAAGTTGTTGTATTAGGCCCAAAGTTTATGAATAAGAATGTTAATCCAAATAATATGTATGCTAGTTGAGTAGGTATTAAAAATCCAGCAATTTTTGTTCCAGATGCTATAATAGATGCTGATATAACAGCGTAAAGAATTGACATCATTGCAAAGCCCATCAACTGTATGAACTTTCTACCTATTTTATCTATGAAAGCTGCAGCTAAGAAATAACCTGGAATACCTATTAGCAGCGGAATACCAGCTCTTAAAACATCTGCCCTTAACCCTTTTGATCCACCTAATATAGCTGATGTGATTGGCGATGAAAACACTCCTGCGCCATATAAAGCTATATCCACTAAGAACCATGACAATGAAGTTCCTAACAATAATAAGCCATAATTTCTTAAAAATTCTGTTATACTATAATCTTTAGATTTTACTTGAGTCGTGCTTATATTTCCTCCAACAAAGCTTGCTGCCTTTAATGCTTCTTCTTTATCGTGTTTTACTAATAAACTAAATCTAGGCGTTTCTGGTATTTTTCTTCTATAATATATAACTAAGGCTGGTGGTATTGCTCCAAAGCCCGCTAATATCCTCCAAGCTATTGATGCTGGGAACAAATATACAGATATTAGACCTACTATAACAGCAACGCCATATCCTATCCCTTGGAAGGCAAAAACTAGAGAAACCATTTTTCCTCTATCTTTTCTTGGTGAATATTCACTCATTATTGTAGCCGATATTGGATAATCTCCTCCTATCCCAAAGCCCATTAAAAATCTAGAAGCCAATAGCCAATATATATTTGGAGAAAAGGCGCTCATTAATGCTCCAATAGCTAGTATTGTAGCTTCTATACCATAAACTTTCTTTCTACCAACAATATCTGCGATTCTGCCAAAGGTCAATTGGCCTAATACAGCTGTTACTATTGCTGATGATGCTAATAAAGACGAGTAATAAGTTGTTACTGGAAATGATGGTGATGCGAGCTTGTTTAATATAACCAAAATGATACCGATAACAAATAAATCATAAGCATCTGTAAAAAATCCCATACCAGCTGTAAACCAAACTTTTAAATGGCTTATGTTTGTTTTCGTATTATCTATATATCCAAATGGGTTGTGATTGCTCATGTTTTTTCTCCAAGTCTCTGTTTATAAAATATATTTATAAACATTTCTATAGAAACTATAGATTTCTATATAGTCTATGTAGAAAAGGCATAAATTAAAAATATAAATTAAAATAAAGAGTATAACGAGTGTGAGAAACATGGATAATGTACCCCTTGATATGGTGAATTTAGCCAAAGAAATAATTAAAAATTCGTACGCTCCATATTCTAAATATAATGTTGCATCTGTTGTAAGAACTGATAATAACAATGTTTACTGGGGGGTTAACATTGAAAATGCTAGCTATGGTCTAACAATGTGTGCTGAAAGGGTAGCTATTTTTAATGCAATATCTCATGGGGAGAAGAAAATAAAAGAAATATTAGTTGCTGTAAATAGTGAAGAACCAGCTATTCCATGTGGTGCTTGCCTTCAAGTATTATCAGAATTTGGAGACGATGATACGCAGATTTATTCTATATCATTAAAAAGTAACAAGTCAAAATTTTATAAATTAAAAGATTTACTGCCATATAGATTTTCTTCAAAAAACTTAAAAATTTAGAAATATGGTCTCATAGCATAATTTATAGATTCGAAAGTTAATGGATGAGGCCCACAAACCCAAGCAAGGTTTTTAGCGGTTAATCCGTTTTCTAATGCTACAGCAAATGCTCCCATAAGCTCTGCAGCATCATGAGCATATACTTGAACACCTAATATTCTTAATGTCTCTTTTTCCAAAAATATTTTCATCCATCCTTCTCTGTGATTAGTTATTTGGGATTGAGCATCGCCAGCTAATTTATAGTCTACAGTATCATAAGGTATACCTAATGATTTTAGCTCATCTTCAGTATAGCCTATTAAACCTATTTCTGGGTATGTAAACACTGTAAATGGAACTGAATGATAATTCATTCTATAAGCATCTCTTCCTATCAATATGTTTTTAGCTGCTATTATACTTTCTTTAACTGCAGCATGGAATAACATAGCCTTACCTGTTACATCCCCTGTAGCAAATACGTTAGGTAATGAAGTTCTCAAAGATGGAGAGACCCAAATAGCATTTCTCTCTATTTTTAAACCATCTTTTTCCAAATTTTCTAAACCATATCCTTTAAGTCTCGGTTTCCTACCAACAGCCATTAATACTTCGTCTGCTTCTACTTCAATAACTCCTGATTTGCTATTAGCCTTAACTATCTTCTTGTCTCCTTTCTTTTCTATTGATGCTACCGGACTGTTTAAATACAAGTTAACCTTAGCTTCCTTCATATGTGATTCCGCAGCTTTAGATAAATCAATTGGCATGGTTGGCAATAATCTATCCATCATTTCTATGATAGAAACTTCTACTCCTAATCTTGATAGCATGTCGGCGACCTCAACTCCAATATATCCCCCGCCAATTATGGCCATGGATTTTGGAACTTTTTTCATAGTTTTTTGATAGGCAAAAAGATCATCACTGGTAATTACCATATCCTTTCCTGGTATATTCAATATAATATGTTCTGCTCCAGCACCTATAACAAGATATTTTGTATTTGCCTCAAAATTATCTTCACCTTCTACTTTAACTTTATTAGGGGAAATTATTGTTGCCCATCCTTTAACAAATGTTAGGTTTGGTTCATGTTCTCTAATCTCTTCCATATGCTGTTGATATCTAATGTCTTGCACGTATTCTTTAAGTTTAATAACCTCGCTCCACACTTTTTCAGGATCAACTTCTTTATTTGTTGAAGTGAATTCCAATATCTTCGTTCTAACTGTTTTAGATGGTATACAACCTGCGTATAGGCAATCTCCTCCCAAATTACCTTTATTATCTACCATTAAAACCTTCTTCCCAGCCTTGGCGAGCTCAAAAGCGCCTGGATAGGAAGCACCTCCACCTCCTATGAATGTTACATCGAAATCTCTTTGAGTCATTCTTACCACCTGTATACTGTTAAATATTTTGTTAAATAGGTTAGAGTTTAAAAATATTTATTATTAGCTTTAATAGAAACTGATTAGAGTTTGATTAACTTAAAAAGCTCAGAGGAAAGTCGCTCATCACTTCTCAGGGTCGCTCCATCCTCTTCATTGCAATTTGTAATAATTGTTAAACAGGTAAATAGCTTTATATAGAAATTTTTTAAATAAAAGCCTTTAATTATTATTATAGGAATATTAACTGGGGCTGGATATGAAAAATGTAGTGATTGCCGGAACTAATGATGTTTCAAATGAAATAGCAAAATCTATATCAAATTCTTTATCAGCTGATATATGCAATCCGATATATAAAACATTCCCAGATGGAGAAAGTTATATAAGGATACCATGCGAAATAAATGGAAAGAGAGCCATAGTAGTTCAATCTCTTGTATATCCTCAAGACAAATCTATAATAGAAACTATTTTATTAGGTGATGCCATTAAAGAGCTAAAGGCTGAAGATCAAATACTAGTTTCTCCATATTTAGCTTATGCCAGACAAGATAGGGTATTTTTAGAAGGCGAGCCGATTAGCGTAAGATCTATTTTAAATATATTTAAAGAATATTATAATATGCTGTTCACAATAGAGATACATAAGGAGGAAAGCCTGAAGTATTTTGGTAAACCATCAATAAATATAAGGCCATATATTTATATGGCAGAAAAAATTGGTTTTGACAAAAAGAACATAGCTGTTTTATCTCCAGATATAGGGGCAATAGATAGAGCAAAGTCCCTTTCTTCTTATTTGAATTGCGAATATGATTATTTTGTAAAGAGCAGGGACAGGGTTACAGGAGAAATAACAATGCAACCAAAGGAATTAGATGTTAAGGGTAAAGATATTATAATAATTGATGACATAATTAGCACTGGGGGTACCATATTAAAGGCATCCCAAATTTTGAGAAGCCAAGGGGCCAGAAAAATATATGTTATGGTATCCCATGCTATATTATTAAACAACGCTGAAGAAAAACTGATTTCTTCAGGTATTGATAAGATATATGCGGCAAATACTTTACCTAAGAAAGATAAGGTCCATTATATAGATGTCGGCCCACTTATTGCAAGCAATTTAACCGCTTATCTCAATTAAAGCCTCAGAATCCGGCAAAAGCTTCCAATCCTTACCTATGCCTACTATAACTAGCATTGATTTCGGTTCTGCGCCAGCTTTTCTAATCAACTCAATTAAGGCATTTAATGTATGTCCTCTAACGCTAAAATCATCAACTATAAGTATTCTCTTGCCTTTTGGAAGCTCCCTCTTAGGAACATAAAAAACAGTATAAGATGCTGGTCCACTAAAATGAATTCCATCTATAATAGGTTCAGTAATTAAAGGCCTCTGTTTCCTAGCAATAACCATTGGTACTCCTGAGGCTATGCTAATTGATGTTGCTAAGCTTATTCCCCCAGTTTCAGGGGTTAATATTTTATCAAATTCTCCATTAAACCTTTTCTTTGCATACTCAGATATTAATAAAAGGGCATCTGGGTTCCAAGTAACGCCGCTTATATCATAAAAACCATTGTAAATTTTAATAGCTGTGGCAACTATATTTGATATAACTTGTTTTGATAAAAGCGCATTTAAGATTTCTTTTGCATTGCCTTCAGAGGGTAAAGTGTATTCTGTAGAATATCTGGAAATCACGGATAAAGGTAGTCCTGTTAACTCTGATACCTTTGATAGGGGCAAAAATTTTCTAGCAGATCTTAGAATTTTTACTGCTCTTAGCCTCTCATCATAGTTTTGCTGTGGCATTTATAAACCCCCTTTATAATTTATGCTCAAACCTTAAAATTATAACATTGAATAAACTATCTTTGCAAGCTCTAAGGCCCCATCATTATAGCTATTAGGGACAAGATGCCTAACCTTTTCAACTGCATTAATTAATGATTCTTCATTAACATCATCGGGAGGTAAATAATAAGCGTTTAGCTTCTTTGCCATAATTTCGGATTCTTTTAATCTGATTTCATTTTGCATCCATTTCCATTCTATATTTGGAGAAAGTATTGTCGGCTTTTTGTATTTTAATGAACTTTCAACAGCAGTCCTTCCGAAATGCGTTATAACAATCCTTGCATTTGCTATGTATTTTTCCAAATCAGGATCGAATTGAAAAACTTTCCATTCGGGATGAGCTTTTATGTAAGGCGTTGGATCAACTTTACCAGTTTGCAATACAACGTTTTCTAAGTTGGTTTTTGATAAAGAATCGAACAACTTTTTATATCCATAACTGCCCGCGCTAACTAATATATACCCTTCATCTTTGATTTCATATTTTAATTTCCCTAAAAATGGACCAACTACTTTACCTTTTTTATTAAATTTTAATTGCTCTTCCCATTGAAATGCTATTAATTTCGATATCCTACCCAATGTCTTAATGGTTCTGCTAGGCTCTAAAAATCTCTCAGTAGATTCAAAAACTATTATATCCGAGCCTTTTAACCATAAAGCAATACCAGCTGATATACTATGATTGCTACCGCTAGCTATAGCTATTTTATAGCCTTTCTTTACTTTAATTAAAGACTTTATAATAGCAATAGGGGCTCTCAAAATACCTAAATATAAAGACTCGCTTGGATCTAAAAACTTAGGGGTTTCTGAAACAATTTTTCCATAGTTTTTAACCGAATTCCTAGTCCAATCATCTTTTTCAGGTATAATAAAATCAACTTCTATGCCCAGATCTATCATATGCTCAGCTAAAGCAATGCTATGCCCTGTGTGCCCTCCTCCGCTTGCTATTATTAATACTTTTTTCATGTTATCACACATTTTTTATAAGCTTTGAAATAAAAAATCCAGGATAACCTCTCTCCGGACTAAACCTTATTCCATAGTCATTTTTTATTACATCAGCTTTTATGTTTATTTCTTCAACATCAAAACCTATGCTCGTTGCATACCTAATATTTGCCTCATTTTCGCTATAAGTTAATGTACATGTAGAATAAATTAAAGTACCTCCAGGTTTTAATAACTTAAAGGCTTCGTTTATAAATTGCTTTTGATATTTAGTTAAAACTATCATATCCCTTAAACTCTTTTGATCATATAATTTTGGTATAACTCCTAGGTTTGTACAGGGGGGATCAATTAAAACCAGATCTGCCTTTTCATTTATTTTAAGTTCTTGGCTAGCATATCTAGAATCTCCTCCTATAATTTCTACCCAATCATAGCCAAGTCTATGAATTCTTTCTTTCAAATCGTTTACTTTGCTTGGCCTATCTATAGCTATTATTTTAGAATTCCTGTTAAACTTTTGTGCTATTAATCCTAACTTACCTCCTGGTGCTGCATTCATATCTATAATAATAGGATTTTTCCCAAAATCATTTGTATCTATTATTTCTCCTATTAAGATGCTCGGTATGCTTTGTGAATATATATAACCTTCATTAAATCCGGGTAGCTCTCTTATTTTAGGCGATTTGTAAACAGAATCCTCAACAATTACGGCAAGTCCATTCTTTAATTTATATATATCTTCCCAATCTATTGCTGATGTACCTGAGGCAAGAGGTATATTATTTTTACTAAAAATTGTTACTTTATCTCCTTTCTTTATTTTATCTGCTTTAAGTATACCTGGTATATATAAGTTACTACCAAGATAGACCGATTCCGATGCATATTTATTTACATATATTTTTTTATTATATATAGGAATTTCATAAGGTCCATTTATCGGAGCCCAGATAGCATAATCTATATGTTCATCTTCATAGAAGTTTATTCCATTTTCTTTTAATATTTTTAAATATTCATTTTTAGATATCTTTGTTGTATTAACTCTTAAATAAAATCTATCTGGAGGTTTAGAAAGCATTTTAATTATTTTACATGAATTTCCAAATAATGAGTCAAGTTCTTCTAATAATCCTATATCATACTTCAAGGTCTCATTACAATTTATATGCATGTCATTTTTTCTCATCTTGATTTCTCCCCTAGTGTACAATTAACATTATAGTAATTTCAGATTTGTTCTAATGAATTTATATTAGAAAAGATTTTTAATAATTTTGTTTTTATATAAAATAGGTGAGAAAATGTCTTCACAACTTAAAGTATTAGTAATTTTATCCAGTAATGATGTAGATAAAATATTAACAGGATTATTATGGGCTACAAATGCATTAAAATATAAATGGGCTTCTGATGTAAAATTAATATTTTTTGGACCCTCTGAAAAATTATTAAGTTCAAGAAATGATAATATATTAAAAGCATTAAAAGAATTTTTATCTTATGCCAATCAGCGCCCCCTAGCATGTAAATTCATAGCAGAAAAAGATGGTACATTAAATATATTACAAACAGTTTCTGCGGAATTTGGTGTCGATGTAGTTTATGTGGGCAGTAAGATTTCTTCATATATTTCGGAAGGATACGTACCATTAGTTTTTTAAATATATTTCAAAATATAAAAACAAATTTTTAGTAACTGAACAATTAAGCTGTAGTTATACTTTTTTGTTGAGGAGTATAATTTTTCATAAACAATGAAGTTATAAATGTTAAAAACGAAAATATTATTCCTATCATAAATGTATAATTAAATGCTAAAGGTCCAGGCTCAGTAAAGAATGAAAAACCAAATTTTGGCACGTAGTATGCAGCGTAAGCAACATAAGTTGTCATTAAATTTGCAGTCATAACAGGTCCTATAGAAGATCCTAAAAATCTAATCATAGTATTAAAGCCTAGGCCTACTGTAATGCTGTCTTCTGGCATTGAAATTGCTATTATATTAACTATAGGTGTCATTATTGATATTATTCCTATTCCAGTCACAAAAGAATCTAGAATTAAAGGCAACGTTCCTTCTCTATTATATATAAACAAGGCGAATCCTATTGATGAAACAATAGAACCATAAATAAGCACTGGTTTTGGTCCTAATGAGCTGACAGCCATTCCCACTATAGGCGCAATAATTATCATCGCTAAAGTTGCTGGTAATAATGAGAGAGCAGCATTTATAACGGACAATCCTAAACCATACGGGCCTGGTTCTTCCGCGTAATAAATAACAGCCAGATACAATGAGAACATAGTTACTCCTGAAAACAAACCAGCTAAATTCGCTACCATAACATTCTTAATTTTTAAAAGATCCGGCCTTATTAATGGATTTCTTGATTTGTTTATATAAACTAAAAATCCTACAAACAATGCTAGGCCAAGACCAATTATAGGTAATTGTAATAACGAAAACCAACCCTTATATGGAGCTTCAGTTAAATATACCAAAATTAAAGCGGTTCCTATAGATAATAAGGTTGAACTAAAATAATCTATTTCTTCTTTTTTAACTGGAGGATGAGGTCCTATACTTATATAAGAAATTATTATGGCAACTATTGCTATGCCAAAAGCTATATGAAACATTGCTCTCCATCCAAAGTATTCATCTATATATGCTCCAGCTATCATTCCTATCGTCATTCCAATAGCTACCATAGCGCTTAAAATTCCTTGAGCAAGAGCTACTCTTTCTTTTGGAAATATATCTGTAATTATAGCTATACTTAAAGGAAAAATAGAGAATCCAAAGCCTTGGACTGCTCTTGCCCCTATTAACGAATAGACGTTTGATGAAAAACCAGCAAATAGGACAGCTAAAGAATACAGAATTAGAGAAATGAGATAAAGCCTCTTTTTTCCAAAAGTATCTCCCATTTTTCCGAAAAGAGGAGCTATCGCAGCGCCTACAACCAGATAAGCTGAAACTATCCAAGCAGCTTCTTCATTAGTAGCTGATAAAGCTTCTTCTATATGAGGGAGTGAAGGTATAACCATTGCTTCCACATAGCTTGTTAGTGCAGTGGTAAAAGTCAGTACCCCAAGAACTAAATAGGGATTTTCGAAATCCTTTTGCATTGAAAAATCCACCAGATTTAATGCTTTCTCCTCCTTAGTCCTATTATTGCCATAACAACTAATATTATGATTACAATTGCTGCAATTACATATAATATAGTAAATGAATTCAATTTACCTAATGAGTTTAAAGAGAACGACGAAGATATAGTTATTGGTACTTCAATTATTTGGTGCATCGGTGTCATTGTAGGTGGTTGATACCAAGTTATTGCAATAGGTATATTATAATTTCCAGGTGATATACCTGACGAAGCACTTATTACAAACGAGACATTAAATGCTCCTCCGCTAGGTACATCGCCAACAGTATAATTAATAGTTTCAGCTCCAATTAACGGATTAATACTAGATGAAACATACGGAGTTATAATGGGATTAGGTAATAGAGTAACTGTTGTGAACTTAGCTACAGAATTTCCCAAGTTAATTAATGAAACAGTTATATATGTATTTGATTCTCCTTGAGTAAATGTGTTATGATAAACGTTTGATACTACAAAATATGATGAAGGTTTAACATCTACAGGAATATCAAAATACTCATCTATATTATTTCCTTTAACTACTAATATTACCATAGCATTGAAAGGAGCTGGTATCTGTACAGTTTCATATGGCTGTAGTAATCTTATTGAACTAGTTACATTTTTTATTTCAAGAGGAAATGAAATATTAATAGGAGTCCCTGGTGGTAGGTATCCTATATTTATTGTATTAGAACCAGGATATAATGGAGATAATTGAGGTGGAGTAACGATATATGCACTAACATTACTTGCAATAACATTACCTTCATTAACTAGATAAACAGTTAATACAGCAGCTGTATCTCCTGCGTAAATAACAGAAGGAGTTGTTTTAAATCCAGCAAGCTTTAAATTGACATAACCCAAAATAGGAACAGAATAATTTAATGTCATGTATTTAATTATTGGTATTGTTTTATTAGTTTGTGGTATTGTTTCAAACAGAGTATACTTTATATTGAGTGTTTGATTATATATTTTATCTTCAGAATTGTAGCTTATATTAAATAATCCAAATAGTTTCAAAGTAGTTCCTGGATTTAATACAGGTATGTATAGACTCGGTGTAGTTTCACCTTTTGATAATATTAGAGGATAGGAAATTGTAGAATTAATGGTAACATTATATAAAGTATATGGACCTAAATAAGTTATCGTTATGGTTAAGGGTAAAAATGAACCTCCAGGGTATGCTAGCATATGTGATTCATTTGTTCCCCAATAAGAATAAGCTACGAATGATGGTTTTAGAATTGGAGTAGTTTCTGCTTTACCTATATTAAGAAATGATAAGCTAACTATTATTAATGAAATCACCAGCAGTAACATGAATATATTTGTTTTTTTCCTCATTTTATACACCTCCTCTATATATATTAGATAGGTATATAAAAAATTACTCATGATTAAAATAGTGTGATTACAATTAAATAATTGGCTAATAAAATTAGAAGAATAGTTTAAGGGATTATTAAGTATAACAAATATAAGATATCAAGCAATCTAATCCTTACGAGGGCCGGTAGTTCAGTGGAAGAATGCCGCCCTCGCACGGCGGAGGTCCCGGGTTCAAATCCCGGCCGGTCCATTTATTTGGTACCCATCATCTTGTATATAGTAAATAAATCTAGGTTCGTGTATTTGTATCATTGTATGTACATGGAAAAGTAACTATGCCATCATATACCCTAATTATAAAGGCTTTAGCAATTATATTTTGCAGATAACATATAGTTGTTTTTATTTGGTAAAGTTAC
The DNA here is from genome assembly GCF_049974385.1 of Caldisphaera sp. Classification (NCBI taxonomy): domain Archaea; kingdom Thermoproteati; phylum Thermoproteota; class Thermoprotei; order Acidilobales; family Acidilobaceae; genus Caldisphaera; species Caldisphaera sp. The sequence goes on from NZ_JBMFIW010000028.1 coordinate 15,133, forward strand.
CTAAAATATGATTAATATATACACTGCTGGCTTTTAACTTCCAACACCAGAGACCCACGTGTAAGGATAGGGTAGTTTACATATTCTTTAAACGGAAAGGGAATTTGATGTAACAAATTTTTAATAATTCTACTTAATTGTTAATTTTTAGTTAAAAATACATTAATGGGAAAATTTAAATATATGATATCATAATATTAAGCTTTGTCGGTGTGTTGCATATGGGAGAGGAGGGAGGGCATAAGTAATTAGCTAGAGGTAGTGTAACGTTTTTAGAACTAATTTTTCAATCTATATCCTTCACAGCTCCTGCAATAGCTGCGCTAGCAACTATGACAGGAGCCGCGAGCTTCGCTTATGGAGCTTTACCTTTAGCTTATTTACTTGCAATACCTGCAGTTTTTGCAGCGGCATACGTTGTTTACGAGTTTTCCAGAAATGTGGCATCAAGCGGAGGATACTATAGATATATAGAAAGGGGTTTTGGTCCAAGGGTTGGTGCGTTTGGTGGATAAACTTACATGCTTTATACAGTTATAGGTGCAACACCTTTTTATATATTTTGAGACATCTTTGGCTATAATATTTGGCCTTCAAGCTTTAGGAATTTCGTTACCTAGTTATTCTTGGTATCCATTAGGTTTATTGGTTGCTATATTAGCATTTTTATTAGCATATCTTGGCATAAAGCCCTCATTAAAGTACAGCGTTTATACAGGCACAATAGAAATGGCATTGATATTTATTTTAGGTATAGTTATATTATTACGCGTTCACAACCCATGGGATCCAGGTGTTTATAGCTTAAAATATTCTCCTCTTGGCTTAATGGGTGTAGGCCTTGGAATGGTTTTTGCCTTTACATCATATGCTGGCTGGGGCTCAATGACTTTTCTTGGAGCAGAAGCGAAACAGGCGCACGTTAACATAAGGAAAGGCGTTATAGCAACTATAGCTCTTTTAGCAACTTTCTTCACATTTGCAAGCTACACAATGACTATAGGTTGGGGACCTAATAATATGAGCACTTATTTTAGCAACTTTGTGCCAGGTTTAATTGAAGCAGTAAAATATGGAGGCCTTATAATGGCCGCAATAATATTTATTTTCATGGCTAACAGCGGTTTTGTTGATACAGTTGCGATAATAAATGCTGGTTCAAGGGATATGTATACCATGGCAAAGGATAATGCTTTACCGCAAAAGCTTTCCTACACTCATAAAAAATACAAGAGCCCCCACATATCATTAATAATTATGACAGTTGTTGGAATAGCTTTGTTCACAATAACAGGTTGGGTCTTAGGACCATTAAACGCATTTTTGGTAACAGGTTTATGGACAGGCTTAGGTACTTTAATAGATCACATAATGGTTAATGCAGCCTTACCATTATATATGAAAAAGAAGAATAGGCTTAACTTAGCTCACATAATTATACCCATAATAGCAACTTTAATATTTGGCTTTGCCATATACGCGTCATTTACCTCTATAAACATTTACGTAATAATAGGTACAACAGTTGTTGCAGCATGGCTAATAGCAGGAGCGATAATTTATTATAGGAAAAAGGACCTAAGAGTTAAATTAGAGCAGGGAGAAGAGATTTGAGGCTAGATGGTTTTGATTTATCTAATGTACATTTTACTTGGTCCCCATCAAATAAACCAAGGCTTTATATAAAGCCCGGAGATGAGGTAGAAGTATTAATTCCAGATTCATCAACAAACCAAATAAAATACGATTTTAAAACTGAAGATATGCATAAAATAGATGAATCTAAATTTGATGGAGCTGTTGGGCCAATTTATGTTGAAGGGGCTGAAGAAGGAGATACTTTGGTTGTTACATTAAAAAAGATTGAAGTAGGGAATTGGGGATGGTCAGCAATATTAAGCAACTTTGGTCTATTAAAAGGATTGTTTAAAGAAAAATTAGTTATATGGGATATAAAAGACGGTTATGCAATTGCTAAAGATTTTTTAAAAGGCATTAAGATACCTATAAGCCCATTTTTAGGAGTTATTGGAACTGCGCCAAAATTTGGAGAATTACCAATGATACCTCCCCATAGCTCGGGAGGTAACATGGATAATAGATTATTAACAGAAGGCTCTGTTATTTATTTCCCAGTTAACGTAAAAGGAGCATTACTTTCTTTAGCAGACCCTCACGCATCTCAAGGTGATGGTGAAGTTTCAGGAACTGCGATTGAAACTTCGGCAAGGGTTATAATAAAGGTAGATTTAAGAAAAGGGGAAAGGATTGATACGCCAAAGGCCTTCGTTAGCATAAATGATACGGGTAAACAAATAGTAACTATGGGTATAGATAAAGAACCTGTAACAGCTGCTAGAAAGGCAGTTTTAAACATGGTTGAAGAGCTAAAGGGTAGGGGCTTAAGCGGGGAAGAGGCATACATTTTATGCAGCGTAGTAGGTAGCTTAAAGATGAGCGAAGTAGTTGATGAACCAAACTATGTTGTTTCATTTACTATTCCAGAAAAAATAATAAATATTAATGCGTAAAAATCTTCCTTTTTCTAAAAACGTGTGTGCAATAATGAGCATGGATAGGCATTTCAATCCATTAGTGCTAGATAATCCATTTAGGAAAATTTTAGATAGGAAAGATAGGGTTTTGAATTATGTTAAAGGAGATATGATCGTTGCAGATATAGGTTGTGGGCCAGGTTTTTACACTATAAAGCTTTCAAAGATAGCTAAAACGGTTTACGCCGTTGATTCTGATAAGAAAATGATAGATGTATTAAATAAGAAGATCGAAAAGCTTGGAATAAAAAACGTTGTAACTCAAGTAACCTCAGCAAATAACTTGAAAATTGAACCTGAAACCGTTGATTTCGTTTTTTCAAATGGTGTTTTATGTTGCATGGTAGATCATAAGGGGGCTATTAATGAGATATACAGAATTTTAAAGCCCAAGGGTAAGGCTTATATAAGCGTTGAAACTTTGAGTAAAGGCAAAACTTCTGTAAGTGAAAATGAGTGGAAGGAGCTATTAAGTAGGTTTAAAATAATAAAAGAAGAAAAGAAGTTGTTTACTAGGGAAGCGATAGTAGAAAAAAGTGAAGGAGATTAAAAGAAGTGTTTTTTAACTATTAGTTATTTTTAAAAATTGTTGATTTAATTATTGTCTAAAAGAAACCAAAAAGTTATTAACGAAGTTAATAGTTTAACTATTATTTCTTATTTGTTATTCTTTAGTTTTAATGTTTTTATACCTTTAATTTTTAACCACTAATAGGTGATTAAATTGGTACCTCAAAAAGTTATAAGCTCATATCATTATTACGATCCTGTTCACGCTTATTTCTTAGTTTATGGTATTAAAAATAACAATTTTAGTGAAAAAATTAAAATAAATCCAAATTATGAAGAATTTGATAAATTAAACCAAAGAGTTATAAATCAAAAAGACCTTGAGGTTACAGCAGTTTCAGCAGTTAATTTGTGGAGGATTGCAGACAATTATTATTTGTTGAGGAGCGGAAGCACACAAAGAAGCGATGTTGGGCCTATAATTGTTTCAAAGAAGAAATATCAAAGGGATGAGATAAAAGATTTGAGAATTGCAATACCTGGTAAAAGTTTTAGCGGCTATTTCTATTATAAGCTTTTCTTCAATGCGAAGGAAGAGGTTGTTGTAAGGTTAGATAAAATAATAAATAGCGTAGTAAATGGAGAAGTTGATGCAGGATTATTAATACCAGGGCCAACAACAACGGCTTTATATCAAAAATACGGTTTGGTAAAAATTGCTGATATAAATGACGAATGGAAAAATAAGGCAGGAGATCTACCATTACCATTAGGATCATATGTAGTTAGCAAAAGGC